>QIEJ01000046.1 GCA_003228585.1 Pseudomonadota bacterium | reverse complement strand
GGAATAATTCCACCAGCGGTTCCACCATGTAACGGATTCTTTTTGACCACCCCATCGCTATGCCGAGGGGAACGGCGATCAGGACAGCCATGGAATACCCCAAAAATACCTTCTGGAGGCTGTAAAGAGCATGCATGTGAAGGCGGTGGCCTGGCGGGAGACCGATGACTATAAGATCCTTGAGACCGGTGAACACCTGGAGCGGGGAGGGCAGCTTATAGGCCGGAATCCAACCCAGTGAGCACAGGGCCTGCCAGACAACGATAAGAACAAGGGGAGGGATGAGCCTCTTTCCTCTCATCGATCCTCGATCTCATTCAGGAAGTCCAGATTGATGAAATCGGATACGAAGGCATCTGAATCGTCAATGCTGATGTATCCGAGCTCCGAAAGAAAGCGTACATACTCCTCCTCTCCATCGATGCTGGGAACATAGGTGTATTCAACAGACTAAAGGGCCCTTCGCACCGTCGCCTCATCCATTCCTGTGAACTTGACCCCGATACGCACCGCTTCTTCCGGGTTCTCCTTGATGAAAATTGTGGCCCGGACATGGGCCCGAACGGCTGGCTCGGATCGGAGCAACCGGGCAGACTGTGGAAGTCATCGACCATGATTGGGCCGAGCGGGAGCAAATCACCAGTTTCGGCGGCCAGCCTCTCATCTTTCGCGGTGAGATCATGGGCGTTCTCGCGATCTTCTCACGCAGGCATCTCAGGGAGGGGATCCTCCCCACGCTCCGCATTGTCGCTGACCATGCGGCTATCGCCATCGCCAATGCCCGCGCCTTCGAAAAGATCACACAACTGAAGAGCCAGCTTGAAGTGGAAAACATCTACCTGAAGGAGGAGTTCCACACAGCTCAGGCATACGGAGACCTTATTGGTCAGAGCCCCGCTCATCAGAAGGTCCTGCAACAGATCGATCTGGTCGCGCCCACCAGTGCCAGTGTTCTGATTTTAGGTGAGACGGGAACCGGAAAGGAGCTGATAGCGAGAGAACTTCACCGCAGGAGCCAGCGTCACAAGAAACCACTGATTAAAGTGAACTGCGCGGCGGTCCCCAGGGAACTTTGGAACAGTGAATTTCTGGGCCATGTCAAGGGTGCCTTTACGGGTGCGATCAAAGATCGAATGGGCAGGCTCATGGCGGCTGATGGCGGCTCCATGTTCCTGGATGAGGTCGGCGAGACATCCCTTGAGCACCAGAGTAAACTTCTCCGAATCATCCAGGAAGGTGAATTCGAGAGAGTCGGCGAGGAGAAAACCCAGAAGGTGAATATCCGGTTTATTTCTGCCACCAACAGGTCCCTGGACAATGCAGTCGAGATCGGTCAATTCAGGAAGGATCTTTATTATCGACTGAACGTCTTTCCCATTGAAGTTGCTCCCCTCCGCCACAGGGTTGAGGACATCCCTCTCCTTGCTGACTACTTTCTCAATCTGATAGCCAGGAAGATGAAGCGGACCAGGCCGAAACTGACCCGGAAACATATCGAAAAGCTCCAGAGTTACGATTGGCCGGGGAATATCCGGGAACTTCAGAACGTCCTGGAAAGAGCGATGATCAGATCCCGATCAGGGACCATTGATTTCGAACTGCAGAACATACCAGGGTATACCACTCTTTCCTTCCCGACTTCCAAAATTCAGGAAGAAAAGCCTATCGAAGTTCTGCCGGAAATGGAGATGTTAAGGAGACAAAGGGAAAACACTATGGCGGCCCTCAGGCGATCGAATTGGAAGATCTATGGTGCCGGAGGGGCCGCGGAGCTTCTCGGGATCAAACCGACTACCCTGACGAGCCGCATAAAAAAGATGGGCCTGGAAAGATAACGATCGCCGCATAATCTTAACGGACGGCGTCGCCGATGCGCGAGAACCTCGGCCATTTTCTCGATTTGTCCCACGACCAGTAGATCACAACCGCTTTACCCTTGACATACGCGAGATCGACGAAACCCCAGAATCGGCTGTCATTGCTGTTATCCCTGTTGTCCCCCATGACAAATACCATTCCTTCCGGAACGGTGACAGGCCCGAAGTTGTCCCTGCCGTTCAGGAATGAAGCACGGTCATTGTCTGTGAACTTGGCCTGCTCAAACGACACTGCTTCCCCGTTTATGAATAGTTCCTTATTTTTAATCAGCACCGTCTCCCCCCCAACAGCGATGCATCTCTTGATAAAATCCAGTTTCCTGTTTTTCGGATACTTGAAAACGATGACGTCCCCCCTGCGCGGTTCCCTGAGCGTCAGAATTTTGCTGTCTTTGAAAGGCACTGTAAAGCCGTAAAGAAACTTGTTGACCAGGATATGGTCGCCCACGAGCAGCGTGTCCTCCATGGATGGGGAAGGTATCTTGAAGGCCTGGATGATGAAGGTTCTGATAAAAAGCGCCAGGACCAGTGCCAGGACAATAGCCTCGGCATATTCCCACACCTTGCCTCTTTTCTGAGGCCGCATACGGGAAAGAATACCGGGTTTTTCCTGGACCGTTCTTGTCGAATCGTAGTTGTCGGGCAATGGTTTCTCCTTTGAGTTCAATTCCAAATTTCAGATTCGCAAATTCCAGACAAACTGTTTTTTTGACAGGATTTACAGGATCAACAGGAATTAATCCAAAACCCAAGATCCAAAATCCAAGATTAAAGCGCTCGTCATTGCGAGGAGGCCTATTGGCTGAAGCCGACGTGGCAATCCCGTGAAGCACAGCGACTTCGGAAGTCTAATATTGTTGAGATCGCTTCGCAAGCCGCTCAGCTCGCGATGACTGCACCTTCTCTCCGTTTCAATTTCTGAACGCCCATGCGCCCACTCGCCCAAGCTCCCCCTCGAATCTCCTGACTACTGAATACTGATTACTGATTACTTTTAAAAACAGCTATTTCTCCACCTCAAGGATTGCCATGAAAGCATCCTGCGGGATCTGGATTCTACCGACGCTCTTCATCCTCTTCTTGCCTTCCTTCTGCTTTTCCAGGAGCTTTCTCTTCCGGGTTACATCCCCGCCGTAACATTTGGCAAGAACGTTTTTCCTCAGGGCCTTGACCGACTCCCTGGCAATCACCCTGTTTCCGATAGCCGCCTGAATCACCACCTCGAACATCTGCCGAGGGATCAGCTCCTTCATCTTTGAGGCAAGATCCCGGCCCCGATAGTAGGCTTTTTCTTTTGGCACAATGACCGAGAGGGCATCCACAGGCTCCCCGTTTACCAAAAGTTCCAGTTTCACGAGATCTCCGGACCGGTAGCCCAATGGTTCATAATCCAGAGAGGCATATCCCCTGCTCAGGGTCTTGAGCTTGTCGTAGAAATCGTAGATCACCTCCGCTAAAGGCAGGTCGTATTCCAGAATAACCCTTCGGTCCTCCAGGTAATTCATGGACCGCTGTACTCCTCTTCGCTCCGTCAACAGACCCAGCACACCTCCCAGGTAAAGGTCGGGAAGCATAATTGTGGACCTGACATATGGTTCCTCCACCTCCACGACGTCACCTGCTCCCGGCATCATTGCCGGATTATCAACATCCACCCACTGATCATCCCTGGCCAGAGCCCGGTATACAACAGTGGGAGCTGTCGTAACCAGGTCCAGTTCGAAGTGTCGCTCCAACCGCTCCTGAACGACCTCCATATGCAGCATACCCAGAAATCCGCAGCGAAAACCGAAGCCCAGTGCTTCTGAGGTTTCAGGGTCGAATACGAGGGAAGAATCGTTCAGCTTAAGTTTCTCCAGGGCATCTCTCAATCTTGAAAAATCTTCGCTGGCAGCCGGATAAAGGCCCGCGAAGACCATTGGTCTGGCGGTCCTGAAACCGGGGAGAGGCTCCTTCGCCGGCCTGGAGGCAATTGTTACCGTTTCGCCAACCTTCATCACCTGTATATCCTTGATCCCGGTCACAAGGTAGCCCACCTCACCGGCAAAAAGGCAGGAAACGGGTGTTGCTACGGGGCTGAAGATTCCCAGTTCACTGAGATCGTACTCCCCTCCATGTCCCATGAGACGGAGTCTGCTGCGGTTTTCCAGGGTGCCGTCAAAGATCCTGACAAGCGAAACAACGCCCACATAATTATCGTACCAGGAATCAATTATGAACCCTCTCACCGGTGCATCTGGATCCCCTGAAGGAGTTGGGATCCTCCTCACGATAGCATCCAGCAGTTGGGGAACACCGGTTCCCTCTTTCGCACTGACCTCGATGACCTCCTCCGGATCGAAACCCAGTACGGACTTAAGTTCATTTCTGACCCGATCCGGGTCCGCGCCCGGCAGATCGATCTTGTTGATAACCGGGATGATCACCAGATCCTGCTCTACCGCCAGATAGGCGTTGGCAATGGTTTGTGCTTCCACACCCTGTGAAGCATCCACTACAAGTATCGCGCCTTCACACGCTGAAAGTGAACGGGATACCTCGTAGGAAAAATCCACATGACCGGGAGTGTCGATGAGGTTTAACTGGTAGGTTTCACCGTCCGATGCCTGATAGGAAAGCCTGGCCGTCTGCGCTTTTATCGTAATCCCCCGCTCTCTTTCAATATCCATGGAGTCGAGGATCTGAGTGGTCATATCTCTTTTTGAAACGGCACCGGTCAGTTCCAGAATCCTGTCGGCCAGGGTGGATTTACCGTGATCGATGTGGGCAATTATGGAAAAATTCCTGATTCGATTTTTACCCAAAGATTCACCTTCCTGAAATAAGATAAGGTCGGGCTCTGCTGCGCACCTCGCCCCATTCTTCCCCCTGCCCGGCTGATGATAAAATATCATCGAGACGACAGATCAGATCGCTGCGGTCGGTACCCGATACCGAACCCTGCTCTAATCTGGAGAGGATCTGATCCGCTTCCTTCGTCGACTGGGGAATGAATCCCGCCGCAAACATTCTGAAGGGCCTGGCGGGGTCACCGAGGAAAACACTGACCACAAGATAGACCACAAAGAGACCAAAGGCCAGAGCAAAGGGCGCTAGAATATAGAACAGAGGATTATTCATGTCAAGAAACCAGGCGCATCAATAGAGAAGTTCGACATCAAACTTCCAGTCGACGCCGCTCCTGTTCCTGATACGTGACGCCCCCACTGTCCAGCATGTGGACCTGTAGGCCAGAGTTATTCTGTCATCGGAAACTTCATTTGCCGCAAGATCGTACTGCGCTGCCCCTGACAGGTCGAAGGACCAGAAGGGGATCTTATAGGACCCGGTGAGAATACTTGGCGAACCTTTCTCCTCCTCCTGGCGTACTCTGAACGCTGTTCTCCCCTTCTTATACCCAGCCCCCACACTCCAGCCTTTCCGAGTCGTGTCAGCCGTGGGGAAGACCGGCAGAACAAGCCCGTATTCCGCATCTCGATTGAGGGATCCACTGAAATACCACGGGCCTTTTTTAAATGTCGTATGAACCCACCCCATCGATTTTGCCAGATCCCAGTCCTTCCATGCCCCCCCCCGGATATCCCACTGAAGGGTGCCTGCCATCAGACGGCTGCGGACAAGGCCTGCTATCAGCTTGCTTTCCCTTCCGGCATCCCGTCCGTCACGGGGAGAGGAATCGCTGAATGAAAACTCACTGGATCCTGCCGCAATGGCGGAGAAATCCAGCTGATGGCGCCCCCATGGATACACCCTGAGCAGCGCCAATTTCTCCTCCAGAGAGAGGACAGCAAAGGAATCATTCACTGATCCACTGACGTCTGCGGATCGGGACCACTCTCCACGAATTCCACCCGCCAGACCACCGGGACCGTTCCAGTTCATAGACACTGCCGGGGTGAGGAGGAAGCGTTCTCCGCTGCTCTCAAATCCTGTATATTCCATGGTGATCTCACCACCCGCGAGTCCCAGATAGTAAGGACCGAGAACTCCACCCGCCTCGGAACGACGTAATGTCTGTATGGTCCTGGCAAGGGCCCCGTCGGGCACCAGGTCGGACAATCCCATCCACAGGCCTATACCACCAGCATTATATTCGGCGGTAAGGTTCCTGTTAACCACACCCGGGTTTCTCTCGAAGTAGGTTCTGCCAAAATTAACCGGGGTGTCCGGGTTCCCCGCATCGTACCATCTTCCCCGCAGCCATAGATCACGGGTCAAGGCCATGGAATGGGTAACCGAATTATACCACCGGTTCACATCATCGCCACCCTTGTCACCGATGATGAACCCTCTCCAGTCTCCCCCCCCGCCATAGGGTAAGCGGTATCGAAATTCACCATCAAGGGCAGTTTCCTCAAGACTGAAAGCTGACACGGCCAGGGTAAGGTCCGCCGATTTACCAAGTGTTATAAACAGGGGGAGGGTGAATTCCCAGCCGTTACTGGACTTGTACCCTAATTCGGGGATGAGGAGGCCGGTCTGACGTGTAACTTTTGCTGGATAAACCAGGTAGGGCGTATAGAAAACAGGAATATTCACAAGCCGGAAAGTCGCATTCCTGGCGGTAAGATATCCATCCTCCGTGACGTTGATCCGGGATGATGTGACCGACCACTCCGGACAATCCCCGGGGCAGGATGTAAACATGCCCTTGCTGACCTGGTAGGCATCGGGCCCGACACGACGGATATTGTCCCCTGTGATCCTGTACCCGGTCGGTTCGAGCAGGATTTCCCCCATGATAGCCCCGCCAAGCAATGTGTCCACGTTAAGTTCCAGAGAATCGCTTGTAAACTGGCTTCCAGTGTCTTCCTGAACAGCAACATTGCCGGACAGGTAAACCATGGACTTCTCAGACTCATACCTTATCCGGTCAGCGTGCACGGTAAGCCCCTCTCCCCTAACGATGACATTCCCTTCTGCCTCAATAATCCCATCAGGCAGGGTGGTCATGGAGTCCGCCTGAATCTGTATCTTACCATCGTCAGCACCGGCAGGAAGAGCATGGAAACACAGGACGATGCTCAACAGGACAAAACATTTTCTCACGCCATGTCCCCCGGATGTTTTTCCCCGGATTCCTCGAGGAGCCCGAGAACGGAACCGGCAAGAAACACGGATCCGGCGACAACTACCGTTCCCTTTCTACCGGCTTTGGACAAAGCCCTTTCCAGACCCGATGAAACAGACTGTTCCCCAAATATTTTCAGGCCGGTTCCTGTAAAGATCTCTCTGAGGTCAATAACGCTCGCCGCCCTGGGATGATCCAGTTCCACCAGGTAAATGGCGCCACCGGCGCCGTCGATCAACTCCGCCATGCCCCTGGTATCCTTGTCCTTCAATGCCGAAAAAAGCCATACCAATGGTCCACCTGTTCCCTCCAGGGCATTTATAAGGGCCGCAACAGCATCGGGATTGTGCGCCGAATCCACGATCAGCCGAGGTGATTCCTGAACGACATGGTATCTCCCGGGCCATCTGACCTCTGCTAAACCTTTATGCACGGCATCAGAGGGAATATTAATGCCGGTTTTCTCCAGAGATTCCAGGGCCGCGATGGCGCAGGCTGCGTTACTCAGCTGGAAAAGTCCTTTTAAACCAAGATCAAGTCCCTCCATCGACCTGCTCAGGCCGCTATAAACCAGTTTACCTCCTGCCGGACCCAGACGAAAATCCCGGCCGAGGAGATACACCTGAGCTCCAATTAACGCAGCCTCATCAAAAACCACCTCTTTCACTTCCTGCGGGATCCTCCCCAGTATAGCTGGCCGGCCTGGCCGCAGAATCTGCACTTTTTCAAGGGCTACCTGTTCTAAAGTATCACCAAGCCAATCACTATGGTCCATTGCCACGCCGGTTACGATGGAAAGGACTGGATCGACGGCATTGGTGGCATCCCACCTGCCGCCAAGACCAACCTCTAACAAAGCCAAATCTACCCCGGCGCGGGAAAAGTGGAGCAGAGCCATAGCGGTGGTAAACTCAAAGTACGACAGATCGACGCCTGTCTTCCTGATGTCGGCAACCAGATAAGGGAGGTCCTCCGATGGAAGAAGCTGGTTGCCCACCCGTATCCGTTCCTCGAAACGGTAGAGGTGCGGGGATGTAAACAGACCTGCACGGTAGCCTGCGGCATCGAGGACCGACCCCATGAACGCAGCAGTGGATCCTTTTCCGTTGGTGCCGCCTATAATGATTTGGGGATATTCGGAGTTGGGGTTACCCAGGATATTCAGGGCCCGGATGATCCTTTCCAGTCCCGGCTTGATTCGAGTCTCGGTGAGACCGGAGAGATAATTCGCGGCCTCCTGATAGGTCATTCCATGTTAAAGGCAGCAAGAAGGTCTGCAACCGTTCCCTTCAGTTCCCTGCGGGAAACGATACAATCGACCATTCCGTGTTCCAGCAGAAACTCCGATCTCTGGAAACCTTCCGGTAATTCCTGCCTTATGGTCTGCTCAATAACTCTCGGGCCGGCGAATCCAATGAGGGCTTTCGGCTCCGCTATATTCACATCTCCCAGCATCGCAAAACTGGCCGTCACGCCACCGGTGGTTGGGTCTGTGAGGATGGAAATAAAGGGCAGTCGCTCTCGCCGTAATCGGGCCAGAGCGGCGCTGGATTTAGCCATCTGCATCAGGGATAATGCCCCCTCCTGCATCCTTGCCCCACCTGAGGAGGAAACTATCACCAGCCCGCAGCGCTGCTCCACAGCTTTCTCGATTGCCCTTGTCACCTTTTCGCCTACGACGGAACCCATGCTGCCCCCCATAAAGGCGAAGTCGAATACTGAAACCACCGCGCAGGTCCCGTCTATGGTACACGTTCCGCAGACGACTGCGGACGATTGGCCGGTTTTTTTTTCAGCTTTCTTGATTCGGTCGGTGTATTTCAGTGAGTCCTTGAACTTAAGGGGGTCCAGGTTTTCGATGGCTGAATCGAACTCCTCAAACGACCCGGCGTCTACCAGCAGATCTATTCTTTCACGGGCTGATATACGAAAATGGTAATCACATTTGGGACATACCTTCAGGTTCCTGTCTATTTCCTTGTTATAGACGATCTCCCCACAATTATTGCATTTTATCCAGAGTCCCTCCGGTACTGTTACGTTGCGCCTTTCGGAGCGCTTGGGACGGGAGGACCTTTTTCGAAACCAGGTGACCATCCATTAAGATCCTTTTCTACTTGACCTTTGGCAGATTTTTAAGGGAGTCGGCGATCTTTTCCTCCGGATAGGTGTAGTCTTCAAGATCCCCCGCAAAATACGCATCATATGCACCCATATCGAAATGACCGTGACCACTCAGGTTGAACACGATAACGTCTTCCTTGCCCTCTTCCTTGCAGCGGTCTGCCTCGTCGATGACGGCCTTCACGGCATGGGCGGACTCGGGAGCGGGAACAATTCCCTCGCTCTTGGCGAAAGTCACAGCTGCCTCGAAAACGGGATTCTGAGTGTAAGCTACGGCTTCAACGATTCCATCCCTGTGAAGAACACTGACCAGTGGGGACGCACCGTGATACCTCAGACCACCGGCATGGATTCCAGGGGGTACGAAGTCATGTCCCAGTGTGTACATGGGCATGATCGGGGTCATCTGGGCGGTATCTCCGAAGTCGTAAGCGTAGGATCCTTTGGTCAAGGTGGGGCATGATGTGGGTTCTACCGCGAGGAATCTGATGTTCTCACCTGCTGCCTTTTCCGGCATATAGGGGAACACCAACCCGGCAAAGTTGCTTCCTCCGCCGCAGCTCCCTATGAGCACCGTGGGTTTGTCGCCGACTTTCTTGAGCTGCTCTTTTACCTCAAGACCGACAATAGTCTGGTGAAGCAGAACGTGATTGAGCACGCTTCCCAGTGAATACTTGGTGTCATCCCTGGTGGCGGCATCCTCGACAGCTTCACTGATGGCGATACCAAGGCTGCCTGGAGTGTCGGGATCCTTTTCCAGTATACTTCGACCGGCATTAGTACGATCACTGGGGCTCGGGATAACCTCGCTGCCCCATACCTGCATCATGGACCGGCGGTAAGGTTTCTGGTGATAGCTCACCTTGACCATGTAAACGGTGCACTCCAACCCGAAGAACTGACAGGCCAGAGCCAGGGCGCTGCCCCACTGACCAGCCCCGGTTTCCGTTGCCAGTCGTTTAACACCTTCCTGTTTGTTATAGTAGGCCTGAGCAATGGACGTGTTGGGCTTATGGCTCCCCGCCGGGCTGACACCTTCATACTTGTAATAGATCCTGGCCGGTGTACCGAGGACCTCTTCCAGATGGTACGCCCGGTAGAGAGGTGACGGCCGCCACAGCCGATAGATGTTGAGAATTTCTTCGGGAATGGGGATCCATCTTTCCTGAGAGACTTCCTGCTCGATCAGACCCATGGGGAAAATAGGAGCCAGGTCTTCCGGTCCAATGGGCTGCCCGGTACCTGGATTCAGTGGTGGTTCGGGCATGTTTGGCATATCCGGCACGATATTGTACCATGCTCTCGGCATTTCCTTTTCATCAAGATGGACTTTCTTGGCAATCATTGACCTCTCCTTTGGCTTGAAAGTCTTCGGAAAAGCACTATGGGCTAAGAACTAAGGACTAAGGATTCAAACCTTAGCACATAGTACATAGTACTTAGAACTCCGCTGCGATAGGGTAACTGAAGTTAGGTAACACGTATGGGTGAAAAGTTCAACGTGTCACCGCATCAACAATTAACTTGACCGCTCCATCAGGGTCCAGGGATACAGGTTGATGGCCAAGCCCATCCTTCAGGAGCCTGATCTGTGCCCAAATGTGAGGCGGCATGAAGTCCAGAGACAGCGGTTCGTCAGGGGCCAGAAGAACATCCAGGGGCTCTCCATTTGCACGGATGCTGCCTGAGGAAAGAACCGCCAATCTGCACCGGTCGGTAATGCTGTCGGGGACACGATGGGTTGCCATAAGAATTGTTGCCCCAGTCTTCTCAATGTATTGCTGTGCCCTTGACATGAACTCGTCGGCACCATATGGATCGAGACCATCCGTGGGCTCATCAAGAACAAGGACCTTTGGATTCATTGCGATGACGCCGGCCACGGCGACTCGCCTCATCTGCCCTCCCGACAACTTGAACGGTGAACGGCTATGGACATCTGCGTCCAGACCAACCCATCGTATCGCCTCCAGAACACTTTCCTTTACCCGTTTCTCGTCGAAACCCAGGTTCCGCGGCCCAAAGGCCACATCATCGAACACAGTTTCCGAAAATATCTGTCTCTCAGGATTCTGGAAGAGGATTGCAACGTGAGCCGGAATGCCGCCAGGCTGTTTCCCAAGGGCATCCAGCCCCATTCCATTAAAGAGGACCTCTCCGGAATCCGGCAACAGAAGACCATTGGACATCTGAAGGAGAGTGCTTTTCCCGGCCCCGTTAGCTCCGCACAACAGCGACATCCTGCCCTCTGCTACTTCAAGGTTTACGCCCTTTAGAACATCTTTCCCTTCACTGATGCCGGATGTGTATCTGTACGCCACCTCCCGGAATGTCAAGGCCAAAGCATCATTCTCACTGACCGAATCCGGCGGTCTGCATTCATTTTCACTCCTTCCTGATGGTAAATCGGCGGCAAGACTCTTTAGTGTCGAAATAAACAAATCCATACGAGCAGAACGTGATGGCAGGTTGACACCTCTCTCCTCAAGGGCCTCCGCCAACCGAACTGCGAAAGGCTGCTTAAGTCTGCCAGCCTTCAATATCGAGCGGTTACGGAAAAAGTGAACAGGCGGTGAGACGTCTTCCACTTTCCCCTCGTTAATGAGGGCTACCCTGTCCGCATGCGATGCTTCCTCCATTTCGTGTGTAATGAGAATAATGGTGCACCCCTGTTCTGAAAGCGAGTCCAGAGCTTTCATAACCGCGGCTCTACCCATTGGATCCAGAAAAGCCGTTGGTTCGTCAAGAACCAGGACCGCCGGATCAGGCGCAAGTGCGCCTGCCAGAGCCACCATTTGCTGTTCACCACAGGACAGGTGATGAGGCATTGCTCTTCTGAACCGTTCCAGTCCCAACTGGGCAAGGGTTCTGTCGACTCCACTCTTGATTGCGGCAGGGTCCATCCCCAGAGTCTCCAACCCGAAGGCAACATCCTCCTCAACAATTGAGGTCACCAGTTGGTTCTCCGGATTGGACTGGAGGAACCCTACTCTCTTGTCGGGTATTTGATTACGAACAGACCTGCCATCTATGAGAACCTCTCCTGAATCGGGATCAAGAAGACCCTTAATGGCACGGGCAAGTGTGCTTTTACCAGCCGCATTGGGTCCGACAAGGGCAACTATTTCCCCCTTTTCCATCTCCAGATCAACACCGGCCAGAGCCGGTTTATCTTCACCTGGGTATGTATACTTGAGACTTTTTATGGAGAGAAATGACATAAGCGGATTATTCCATCGTCGCAAAAGTTAATTTACCACAGTGTGACCATTAAAAGGTCACTCCACGGGGTTGCACGGGGTAATATCAAGGTCATTAACTGGTAGAAATTTATAGATTCTGTCTCACGCCCGTTCCATCCGGTCACTCCCGCCTTCGCCAAGGCTTCGGCGCGGCAGGCAAGTCCGCAAAGGACGCCAAGGAGTTCATGAACAAAGATCCTCCTCACCGAAGCTGTTTGAGCCTTGCAGGTCGGGATAAAAGTAAACTTTGATC
>QIEJ01000048.1 GCA_003228585.1 Pseudomonadota bacterium | reverse complement strand
AATCCGTTTCCTCGGAATACATGAAGTAGGTCTCGTCGAATTTTCCTATGGCCTCGAAGGTCCTGACGGGGACGAACATCGCCATCCCGTCGATGAAATCGTCCGTCACCTCGAACTCGAGCCCTCTCCACCTTTCGCAGGCCTTTTCATAAAGCCCGTCGACGTCGGGGCGAAGACGGCCGTAGACGTCGAACCCGACAACACCGAACGCCGGATCCCCTGCCGCCACCTCGACGGCACAGGAGACCCACTCAGGATGGGCCTTTATATCGTTGTTTGCAAGGAGGATATGCCGGGCTCCGTGTCTGACCGCATGCTCGATCCCCCTGTTGTTGCCCGCGGCCCATCCGTAGTTGCGGTCAAGTTTCAGGATCTCCACCTCGGGGTGGTTTCCCCGGAGAAAATCGAGGGAGTCGTCCTTCGAGTTGTTGTCCACAACCAGAAGGTGGAAGTTGTCGTAACTGGTCTGGAGGAGGGAGGGGATACAGTACTCCAGATGCTTCCTGCCGTTGTAGTTGAGGACGATAATCGACACCTTCGGCCGGGCGCCGGCCAGATCGCGGTTCTCAGGCACGGCGGGATCCCCTGTCAGCATAGACAACCAGGTACACTCCGGGCAGGATGCGGGAGATGACAGGCTTGAGACCTCTTTTGAGAAACCCTTTCACTCCCTTGTTCCCCGATGCGGAGGACGGATCGGTCCCCACCGATCCACCGCCGCTTTCCGCGGGCGGACCGTTGGTTGATCCCGTCCTGTTGTGAGAGACCAGGTGTTTTGAAACCCCCCTGTCGATCAGCGTTTCCCTGAACCCGGCCTTTCGCAGAAAGGCCATCAACGTTCTCTCCGTGAAGTGGTAGTTGTGATAGGGAAGGTGAAGGTTTCTTCTGAGCAGCTCCCCATCGAGGAGCAGGTCCGGTGAGCCCGTGTTGGGCACCCCGATCACGAGGATCCCCTCCTCCGAGAGCAGCGCCCGGCAGGCCGAAAGGAATTCGATGGGCCTGAAAACGTGCTCCAGAACGTGGAACATCGCGACGGCGTCGAATGTCCGGCCTGTTGCGCCCATCTCCTCGACTCTCCGGGTCGTGACAGGGAATCCGTATTCCGAGCGGATGTGGTCCGCGCACACGGTGGAGATCTCCTGCCCTTCAACCTCCCATCCAAGCTCGTCGGCGCAGCGGAGGAATTTACCTCCCCCGCAGCCGATTTCCAGCAGCTTCCTGCCTTTTGTGAACTGCCCCATCCGAACCAGTTCCCTGCGGAAGGAGTCCAGATGGTCGTTGGTCCAGGAGGCATCCGAGAAGTGGTAATATTCCAGATTGTAAAGATCATCAGACCGCTCCTCCCGTATCCTGGGATTGGTGTAGGTAAGACCGCAGTTTCTGCACTTCACCGCCCGGTAGCCGTCAACGACTTTGCGAATCCGGAAACGGTCGTTCCCGCAGTACCCGCAGTAGACGGACTCGAACCATTCCACGGGTATGGTGGTTCCCGGGTCCGACGTCACGGATTTTCCTCCATGATCACGCGGATGTCCAGGACGGACATCTGTCTTCCGGAACCGCCATGGGATGAATCGATGATCACCAGCTTTTCACTGTGGTCGAAACGTGGATGCAGATCGCACCGGTACACGCTCCTGTTGAACGGGGAAAGGAATCGCCCGATCCTGTGAAGGCGCCCCTCCCTGCTGTCGTACAGAAGCAGGCTCCGGTACCCCTGGTCGTCCTCGTAGGTGTCTGTCAGCATCCATCTGCCGTCCCTCGTCCAGGTGTTGTGCCCGTTTTCGGTCAGGAGGCCCTCCCCGAGGATTCCCGTCGTTCCGGTCAGATCCCGGCACTTCAGGTAGCCCGTCTTCGGTATCATCCTGCGGCCGAGGCTTCCTCTTGAGATAACGCTCTTGAGCAGATCGTAGGGGGGTTTGAGCAGGGACCTGAGGGGCGCATGCTCTCTGACACTGCTGCTGATCCTGCTGCCCCAGGGATTGAGCTGACCCCAGATGGTGAATTCCTCGTCATTGCGCCAGCCCATGTGGGAGTAGAACCCGGAGTCGGGGAACATGAAAATGCCTGAGCCGTCCGCACCGGCCGTAAACAGCCTCGTGGTGTGGCCGCCCTGTTTGTCGTTCCACCTGTGCAGAAAGGCGAACCTTGTTCCGGACGGATTCCACACGAATATCTCCAGGTAGTTGTCCAGGGTCTCCCGGGAACGCTGGGGGGCGATGTCGGCAATCTGCCGGGTGGATACGATGAGATCCACGCTGACGCTGCCCATATCGATCCGGAAGATCCCGTCCTCTTCGTGGATGGGCCGGTTCCACTTGTCGTTGACGACTCCGCTGTAGTTGTACCCGGGGCGGCAGAAGTAGAGCCTTTCGTTGTTTGAGCCGAGGGCGAAGGTCCCGGACGGGTGGGGGGCGTAGATGTCGTGAGGAAGCGTCCTCGTGTCGCCGGTGGCAAGATCGTGGACCCGGGCCACGAACCTGCCGCCCTCGATGTCATTGTATACGATCCGCTTCTCATGATCGGGGGGCATCCACTGGAGCATGGCGCCCTGTTGGAGGTTGAAGGCCCGAGTGCTCCCGACCTTGGTGAAGCTCCCTGACGAAAGGTCCCAGTATCCGACGGCCGCAGTGTCGGTGTCCAGGACGCCTCGTCCATCGAAGGAGATCTGGTGGGCGAGGAGCCTGTTTCCGGACCTGTCGATAGGACTCATGCCATAGTACCCGAAAAAATTCCGGCTCTCGCCTTCCGTCTGAAAGACGACCTGGACCCTTTCGTCGAGGAAAAACGGGCGCGCAGTCATTTCCTGAAGACGGCCACCAGGTGGGCGCCGTGATGTTCCGTGGTTGTAAAGCGGGGCTCCGCTTTTCCGATGAGAAAATCCAGCATGGCCCTGTTTCTCAGGACGAAGAACCTGTTGATCATCAAACGGCGATAGAGTCTGAGGAAGGGGTCCCTGCGGTTGAACAGGTACCGGTGAGTGACCATCCGGAGACCGGGGCCCAGGTGCCTCGTCAAAAGCTCCAGATCGTAGTGCCTGTGGTGTGTTTCTATCAGGGGTATGTTTCGGGTCGGAACGCTGACGATGAGCGTTCCGTCTTTTTCCAGGAGGCCAAGGACACTGGACACGAACTCTCCTACCAGATCGTCCCCTATGTGTTCGAGGACTTCGATGAGCAGAACCAGTTCGAACCGCTCTTGGACATCCTTCACGTCCCTCACTTCAAAGGCGGCATTTTCCGATGAGCGAAAAGCATTGGCGTGCTGTATGGCCCTGTCGGAGAGATCTATGCCGAGGGCCCGGTCCAGTGATGACCCCTGCCGCGCGATGGTGTTGATGAGGAAGCCGTCGCCGCATCCGACATCCAGGAGATTTGACGGATCAAGTTCCCTGACAAGGGATACGATATGGTTTGTGTAGCTGTAATACTCCAGTCCCCAGTAAAGTTCCTTGTGAAGATTGAATGGATCAAGGGAGAAATAGTAGTGGTAGGGCTCCACATAGGCGTCGTGGAGTTGAAGAAATTTTTCGTCATGATATCTTCTGTCTTCCATGGAACTTCATCCAGCCCTGTCGGTGCCTGTCACCAGGCTTTTCTCTGGTCGTCCTCATCGAGGTCGTGCTGAAACCGGCCTGAGAGCACCTGCTGCATTATGTCATAAAAGTTCCGGGTGATCATTTCCACACCGAACCTCCTGATGGATTGCCGTCGTCCTCCCTCGGCCAGATCTTCTCTCAGGGAAGTGTCCTGCGCAAGGGTCCGGAGATGCTCCCTGAGCCCGGCGGTATCTCCCTCGGGAAAAATCAGCCCGGAATCGCCGGTCAAATAGGGGATCGCCCCTGAATCGGAGCCGATCACGGGAACCCTGCAGGCCATCGCCTGTGCGAGGACGTTGGGAAAGGTGTCTATCCAGTAGGACCTGGTCCGTGAGGGCAGGACCAGACAGTCCATGGCCCTCATGTAGTCGGGGACCTCCTCGTGAGGAACCGCACCAACGAGGTGGATCCTGTTCGCCCAGCCCGGTTCATTCCGGAATCTCTCGATCTCGTCCCTGTATTCCCCGTTTCCCACGATGAGAAGGGACCAGTCCGTTTCCTCGAGGGGCATTGCGTCCAGAAGGTCCTGGATCCCCTTGTCCCTGGACAGGCGCCCGGCGAACCCGATGACGAACCTGTTGGAAAGGCCGAGCCTCTCCCTGACGGCCAGCCGCTGCGATCCATCGGGGCGGTACAGCTCCTCGTCCACGCCTACCTGGGTCTGCATGTAAACGGGCTTTGTAAAACCGCCGCGCCGCAGTGATTCGAGGCATCCGGGGTAATGGCACAGGGCCGCATCGTAATGGTTCTTTATCCTGTCCCAGCGCAGCCGCTGGTGCCATTTTCTCTGCTGGGTCCCCAGGGCGTTCATGGAGAAGAAGATCATCCGGGATCGAGGGCTCCACAGGTTGCGGTATGCGATAACCTGCTGGTGGACCCAGTTGCTTTCCTCCTGAATGACGTAGATGATGTCCGGTTTCAGCCGGGCAAGCCTGGTATCCGGGGAGAGGAACAGGAAGCGTGACCAGTTCGTTCTGCTGGTCGTCGGCATCGGCAGGATCCGGAACCCTCCCCGGTTTTCGGGGCGGGCTCTGTATTCCATGTTGTTCGTGAACCAGCTGCTGCGCCAGATTCCGGGTACCAGCAGAGTGACTTCAACAGGGTGCTTTTCGGCGAGAAGGCGCCATCGCTTCCGGGGAATTTCCTGAACGAGGGCATGGCTGATGACGGCCAGTTTGATCATCGTCTCCCGTCGTTGTCCGCATTGTGGAGCAGGATCCTTTCCCGAACCATGCGGTACAGGTCTATGAGGAGAAGGGACCTGATCTGCATGCGGAAAATGGGCCTGGCTTCAGTATATAACAGGCTCGCGCCGATATAAGTAACAAAATAGGAGATAAAGGTTGCGTATGCGGCCCCGATGATGCCGAACCGCGGTATCATGACCGCATTGAGAACGATGTTGGTCATCGCTGCCAGCGTGTTGGCCATGAGACCGAACTTGAAATAGGATTCATTGGTTACCCACAGTCCCCTCACGATGCCGATGAACAGGAAAACCGAGGAAAGAATGTGGACCGCGAGAATCGGTCCCGCTTCCAGATATTCGGATCCGAAAAGAACCCTGATGATCAGGCTGGAACTCAGCGCTATGGGTATGGAAATGGCGTAGGCGACCAGGGCCATGGCCGTGAACAGATCCTGAAGCCGCGTGTAGTACAGGGTCTTCCCCTTTTCCCTGGCCCTGACGATAGCGGGCTGCACCGACCAGGTAACGGCCATGGGGATGAAATACCAGATGGTGGACACTCTCACCACGGCCCCGTAGATGCCCACCGCACGGTCACCGATCATCTGGCCGAGCATGACCTGGTCGATCTGGTGGTAGATCATGGCAAAGATCACGGAGAGAAAAGCGGGCCAGCTTTCACCGAGCAGGCTGTGGGCCCTTTCGGGTCCGGGACGCCAACGGGAAATCCGGTGACCAAACCATCGGTACCCGACGACGAGCCCCAATGCCCCGAGAGCGGCTTCGATCAAAGGCGTGGCGGCGAAATAAACGACGCCGGCCCCGCCCAGGATCAGGAGGATCCTGTAGGCTGCGCCGATCAGGAAGGCTCCACTCTGAGCGAGAACGGCGTACTTGGATTTGAGTTGGGACCGAAACCAGAACTCGATGGTTTCAAATGCCCTGAATAGATATCCTGCCCCGACGACAGCCGTCATGACGAGAACCAGCGGTTCACCGGGCCTCATGATCCGGATGCCGGCGATGGAAACGCCGATCAGGACAAGTCCGCCGACCAGTTTCAGAAAGAACGCGGTGCCCAGGATCTCGTCTGTGAGATGGGGTTTGCGGACGACATCCCGCACGATGATGCCGTCGAACCCCAGCTTGGTCAGGGCCCCAAACAGCCCGACGTAGGCGATCACGTAGCTTAAAAGGCCGAAACCCTCGGGACCCAGATACCTGGCCATCCAGGCAACGACGAACAGGCCGACGGTCATCCTCAGGACCTTGTCGAAGGTCAGCCATCCGATGTTGGCAAGAATGGTCTGAAGACCGACGTTGGCTTTCAGACGTTCGTGCAGGGAACGGAGGATCGAGATACCTCCCGTGGCTTCATCCGGCTGCATCACGTTGGAAGAAAGGCCCCCTCCAGGGGGTGTTTTTTGCCAGTGATTTGTAAGAATGGATACATTAATATGTCACCGAAGCGATGAGAACTGTTATTAAAGTCTGAATCTGTATAGCATAAAAAGGCAGCATTAGCACATCAGCGGAGGGAGAGGGAAAATCGATGCCGGAGTTGGGAACAAAGGCAGCATTCGTTTATCCAGGTGGAATCAGGGATTATTTGAGGCAGGCCGGCGTGAGCGTTGGAATAGCTGCCCTGCTCTCTCTTACCCTGTTTCTCATGGTCGGGGCCGTGGACCGTTTTCTGCTGGAAGGGGACCACATTCAACGGGTCCACATCGCCCTGCTTGCCGTTCTGGTCATGGTCTGGGGGCTGCTCCACGTCCAGATGGCTCTATCCCTGGCACGGTTCAGGATAGATGTGGACGAAGGCGGTATAACGATTCATCGATCCGGCCGATCTGAGTACATCCCCTTCACCGAGATCGGTTCGATTGAAACAACAGGAAGACCGATGTGGTGGGCAATGAGGACGGACCTGAAGCCGCTTGCCCGGACATCACGCCACATGATCAGGATCCTCCGCAAAAACAAACCGGTTCTGAACTTCGCCGGCGGCCTTGAGGATGAGGAGCGGTTGATGGAGATCCTGCGGTGCCGTTTAAGCGAATCAGGAGGCGAGGGGGAGAGGGGGCGTAGAGCAAACACGGAGATGCGGTGAGGGGGAGCATGGGCGAGAGAGAAAAGGGGAGACGGTGGATCGGGGAAACGGAGAAAAAGTGTAGTCCTCGCGCTTGTCACGCCGCAGCTCCCAGAGCGAAGGCGGAAGGACCACTCGTCTGTGTCATTTCATGAACCACTCGTCTGTCATTGCGAGGACCGGAGGGACGTGGCAATCCCATGGAGCGCAGCGACTGTGGCAGTCTCGTATTGCTTAAGATTGCTTCGTCATCAATAGAGCTTAAAGATTCCTCGCAATGACAATCGCTTTTTTTGAAATTTGAAATATAACTATTCTTTATTCCCTATTCCCTGATTTTCAAAACAGTAGCTTTCCAGCAGCTTCCTCGTCAGGGGCACCATCGGGACGGTGTGAAGCTCACCCGGATTGACCCAGAGATAGTCGATGTCGTCCCGACTGTAGCGATGGGTTTTTGCGTCGATGCGGGCGATGTGATCGAAGGAAATGAAATGGGAGTTCTCTTCGATGTGTTCGTTGGGCCCGAGGAAGACCGGGTGGATCGTCAGCCCGGTCAGCTCCTTGACCCTGTTGCTGATGCACTCCGCGAGGGATTGACCTGGTCTGATGCGGCACCAGGGAATAGCGTATGCGTAATCATCTGATTTTCGGACCAGCAGGATCGCCCCATCTGTATTCTCTATGATGACACCGCCGAAATTCTCGATCCCTCTTTCAGTCATCCTTATCCCCCGCAGCTGAATGGCACATTGCCTACCGAAAAATATCGGGGTCTGATCATAGATGCGAAGGCTTGTCCCGGTCAAGTTGTTCCTTAACGCGGCACATTCTCCTTGACATCACCAACGGTCATGTGTAATGTTTCACATTAAGAATATCTCTCTAAACGGGGGGGGACCCGGGATGGCTTTGTGCTGTTCCGGGTTTCTTTTTTTTCACCGCCCTTCGACAGGCTCAGGGCAGGCAGGACAGGCGGGAGTGCGCTGAGATCGCCACGCTCCCATATCATTCAGGTCGCTCGCGATGACCATCCTGTAAATCCTGTCTAAAACTTTTCTTCTGACTACTGAACCATATCCGTTTCCCCTGGTGTGAAATATACCTTTGTGGCGATCATCTGCTCGAAACGCGACAGGATACGACGCACTTCAGCCGAAGTTTTGGCTTTTAAGGCCCTTCGAGCCGCACGATGGCAATCCTCATATTTTATTAATCGCAGCGCCCTTTTGACGAAGGGGATGGAAGCGGCATTCATGGAAAGATCCGTCACACCAAGGCCAACGAGCAGGGGGGTCCAGATGGGCAGCGAGGCGATCTCCCCGCAGACAGCAACAGGGATCCCCGCGTCACGGGCTGCTTTGGTGGTCATGTAGATCAGGTTGAGAATGGCCGGATTCATGGGATCGTAAAGATGCGCGACCTTTCTGTTGTTTCTGTCCACCGCCAGGGTGTACTGGGTCAGATCGTTGGTCCCAATGGCAAAAAAATCGACCTCCCTGGCCAAAATCCCGGCCAGTTGGGCGGCGGAAGGAACCTCGACCATGATCCCCACCGGGACATTCGGGTTATGAGGAGTTCCTGATTTCTCCAGTTCCTTGGTGGACTCCCTGATCAGATCTTTGACCCTGTAAATCTCCTCCATAGAGGAGATCATGGGAATAAGGATTCTAACCACCCCATGCCTTGCCGATCTCATGATGGCACGAAGCTGAGTCTTGAATATGTCGGCCCTCTCGAGACACATGCGGATGGACCTCCAGCCCAGGAAAGGGTTCTCCTCAGCGGTAAGGTCCAGGTAGGGAATGTTCTTGTCAGCACCCACGTCCAGAGTTCTGATTGTCACCGGTTTTCCTCCGGTCCCTTCAACCATTTTGCGGTAGATCCGGTACTGTTCATCCTCCTCCGGAAGGACATTACGCGCCAGGAAAGGCAGCTCGGTTCTGTACAGGCCGATACCGTCGGCGCCGTAAAAGTTGGTCAGTTTGAGGTCGGAAAGAAGTCCTACATTGGCGAAAAGCCCCACCTTGTGACCATCGAGAGTAACAGCCGGGAGGTCCTTCTCCTTAACCAGCTCAACCACATGCTGGTTGTAGTCCTTCATGAGCCGGTTATATTCATTGATGATGTCCTCATCAGGATTGACAAAGACGTTGCCGGTGTTCCCGTCGACGATCAGGAAATCGCCGGGATGAATGATGTCCAGCAGCTCTTCAATGCCTACAACACACGGGATTCCGATGGACCTTGCCAGGATTATTGCGTGCGAGGTGTGTCCACCTCCCGT
The DNA here is from genome assembly GCA_003228585.1 of Pseudomonadota bacterium. GTDB lineage: Bacteria > BMS3Abin14 > BMS3Abin14 > BMS3Abin14 > BMS3Abin14 > SZUA-204. The sequence goes on along the minus strand of QIEJ01000048.1, from coordinate 2,807 downwards.
TGTCGCGACGCCCTTGACCATCTGAGTAGAAAGGTTGGCGGCATCAGAGGGGGTGATCAGGCGTGATACCAGAATCCCTGATTCGTCAATGCGAAGAGCTTCCCCGGTGGTCGTTCCCGAAAGAAGGGCGCTCAAGCGCCGGCCAACATCCTCTATGTCCACCACTCTGTCCCGGAGGTAGGGATCGTCGATTTTCTCGAAACTCTTCATGTATCCCGCAACAATGGTCTTGACGGCGTAGAGCGCCGTGAAACCCGTGTTGATCATCTCGTCAACTTTCTGGGCGAATCCCTGATCTTCCAGCATCATCAGGTGGATATTGAAGATGGCTGCGTCGTCCTCCCCCAGTTGCTGCTGGACCCTCACCTGCAGTCTCTCAACCTCTGTCTTGGCGTTGGAAAGAGCCTTCTCGAAAAGTTCACCTTCCGTTTCAATGTCCTCGGACCGTTCCTCCATGACGTAATGCAGTTCCTCCGTTCCAGCGATGACGATGGCAGGTCCCATGGCGATGCCGGGGGTGGCAGGTGTGCCATGGAGCATCCGGGACTGATGAACTGTCTCCTTCTCCAGAGTCAGGCTGCCCATGGACAGCTCTCTGAGCAATCGGGCGTTGACCACAACGCCGGCAACCTGCCCGGCTATTGTGTTGAAAAGCTGAAGCTCCTGGGTGGTGTAGGATCGTTTACCGCTGTCCTGGACAACCAGGACACCGATGGGATTTCGTCTACTGATTAGGGGAACGCCAAGGAATGTTCTGAACCGCTCCTCTTTGGTGACGGGGAAATAGAGAAATCTGGGGTGCTTATCCGCATCCTGAATCACCAGAGGTGTCCGGGATTCAAAAACAAGACCTGTCAGCCCCTCCGAGGGCTTCATCCTCACCTTCCCGATGGAATCGCTGGTCAGGCCCTCTGTTGCCACCAGGATCAGCTGGTTCTGTTCCTCGTCGTAGAGATAGAGGGAGCAGGCGTCCGTGTGCATCTCGTTTTTGACCAGAGCCACGATGTTATCCACCGTTTCCCTGAAATCGCGGGACTCTCCTATGAGCCTGGTGATCCGCTCAAGGAGGCCAATCTGATCGCCCGTGGGAACCACTTTTTGTGCTCCTCCCGCAAGGAATATCGATGAAGGTTGTTGGAACGAACTTAACCCGTTGACGGGTGACAATTTATACCATTTTTGCAGAAAAATTACCAGTTTGGAGCCCCGTCATCAGAGTTCACCAGAATCGGAGAAAGAGTAATAAGAGGAGACGGTGATCACCAGGTGGTCCAGAAATCGGACACCCAGCAAGGCTGATGCCCGAGCGATCCTCTCTGTAAGGTTCCTGTCCTCCGGTGAAGGTGTCGGATCTCCTGAAGGATGATTGTGGATACAGATGATGCTGGCTGCGGCGCATCGTACGGCGATTTTCAGGACGTCTGCGGGACTGATGTGCACCGTGTTTACGGTGCCCACAGCAGCTGTTTCCTCTGAAATAATCAGGTTTCTGCTGTTCAGGGAAAGGACAACGAAGTGTTCGCGTTCCTTCGTTCCCGTATTGAATCGGAGCAGATCGAAGATATCCCGGCTGCAGGTTATGGACCGCCTGGCCCCGGATTTCAGGCCGATCTGTTCGAGCAGCTTCGGCAGGGCGAGAATGGCGCTGGCCCTGACTGGTCCGACATGCCGCACGTTCAAAAGACTCTTCCGGTCAAACTTGAAAAGATCTGTCAGGGAATTGTTCCTGAGAAGTTCCTTTGCAGCTGCCCGGCCTATGATGGGTTCAAGGAGATGGATCTCAATGTCCCTTGTATGCCTTGATAAATTCATATATATGTCTATTCAAGATGAATGCCACAGACCGGAAATTCATGTGCTTTTCCTCCACAATCAACGTTCAGACCAGGGATGAGCTGGATATTGTGGATCTGAGTGTTCATTTGGCAGCCAGGGTCCTGGATTCGGGAGTTCAACAGGGTATCGCTCATCTTTTTGTGGCAGGTTCAACTGCTGCACTGACCACCATCGAATTTGAACCCGGTGCCATATCGGATCTGAAAGCCGCCATATCCAGGCTTGCCCCCGGGGATCTGCATTATAACCACGATGCACGCTGGGGAGATGGTAACGGCAGATCACATGTTCGCGCAGCGCTCCTTGGCCCCTCCCTGACCGTGCCGATACAAGATGGAAATCCGGTACTTGGAACCTGGCAGCAGATCGTTCTGGTGGAACTGGACATCAGGCCCAGAAGCCGTACGGTCCATGTCACCGTGTCCGGCATCGATGCCGGACGGGAGTCGGACCGATGAGGTTCACGAACACCGAAGACCTGGCGAGCCTGTTGAAATTCGCCGTGGACCCGCAAAAGCAGACTGAGGGAGGGTGCCTGACCCTTACCCTGCTGGAGGTCCAGCAGGTCATGGGAGAGGCCCGGCTTGATTTTAACGCAAAGAATTCCGAGGACGCCAGGAGGATAAAAAGACCGGCCCGCTACACCGCTGGTGAAGAGGTTGGCTGGTGGGATCTGGGGCAGGGGTCCTATTGGGTGACCTACAGGGAAAGGGTTGAGATCCCGACGGGTTGTGCGCTTTTCCTGCAGCCCCACGTCAGGCTTCTTCGCAACGGCATATGGCACCCCACTGTGCTGATAAGGGACTGGGACCGGGATATGGATGGGATAATGTTGGCCGTCTCATCCCGGGGGGTCAGAATCAGTGAGAACGCCCCTGTTTCATCAGGGATAATCATCCACACGGATCGAGATCAGAGTTGACAGAAATCCGCATATCTGGTAGCAGAGATATCAACGTGGATACCAGAGA
>QIEJ01000192.1 GCA_003228585.1 Pseudomonadota bacterium | reverse complement strand
ACGTGGTATCGGGGCAGGTCCGTTCTCAGGTCGGCTCCGGGCGCGATCAGGGGTTCGGTCCGGCCGGGCTCCAGGACATCCAGAACCGGACATGGTTTGGGGTTTCGAGTGCAAAAAAGAAGAAAATTGAACGCTTCTTCCTTCGGAAGCATAGCCAGGTTGGCCTGGACGTACCCTGGTGCGGCCCCCGAAGTAGGGGATGTCCATTCACCGGACCTTATCAGAGCTCTAAGTTCCGGTGGGGATAATGATTGGTCCATGTATTGCCTTTCGATTAATAGAGGCGTTCTATGAGGTCAGGATGAGTAATATGTAGCACATTGCTCAAGAAATATACCATTCAATAACAGGAAAAAGATAAGTTGAAACAGGCGGAAGAAGTATGGTACCGTCCCCGAATTATAATCCTGATGAAAATAGAGGCAACACGGGTTTTACCGCAAATCAACTATTCGAGGAGGATTGGTAATGTCACGGAACTTCAAGGATTCAACACTGAGTAACAACGGAACAGTCGATCTGTGGTGTGAGGGCTGCGGTCACAAGATTAAAGGTGAACCCTACGAGACCAGCTTTTCCGGATGGTGCTGCTGTTTTGACCCCGTTAATTTTTGTTCAAAGGAGTGCTGGGAGAGGGAAGACAATATGTATGACCCCGAAAAATGGCCGGATCCGCCCGAAGCGCCGGAGGGGTGGTGATTGAGCAGTTTCGAGTTTCTGGTTCCTAGTTTCTAGTTGAGGAGGTCTTATTGGTCTCCTTTTTCTTTATAAGCACAGAGATCAAGGATAGGAGATCAGTGAAAACATGAGGATAATGTGATAAAGAATATTGTGAGGGGGTATGGAGGCAGGTGATGGCAACTTACTATAGTCAGTCAGAGTTTAAAACTTTTGGTACGGTCAATCTATGGTGTGATGAGTGTGGTTTTAAGATCGAGGGTGATCCCTACGAGACGAGCTTCTGCGGCATATGTGTGTGCTTTGAACCCGTGGATTTCTGCTCCAGGGAGTGCTGGGACCGCGCAGATATGTATAATACCGATAATTGGCCGCCGCCGCCCAAAGCGCCGCCGGGGTGGTGAACTCGAAGGCTTGCCGCCTTTGAGATCATGACAGGGAGACGCGGAGAGGGGGAGACACGGTGACACGAGGGGGAGCGTGGGCGCATGGGCGAGGGGGAGTCTCGGGGACACGGTGACGCGAGATGGAGGAGATAACTATTTTTGGAACATGGAACTTTGTATCTGGAATAAAAAATTTATAAAAACTTTAATAAAACACTTAGATACGCTATATACTTAATCTTAAATATCAGTATTAATTCAAAGGAGTCCAATGCCGAAAGTGGACAAGAAGGGGATCCAGGCAAATGCGCCCATGCAGTATTATTGTGTGGAGTGCGGGTTCAAGATAGATGGTGAGCCCTACGAGATGAGCCTGGCTGCCTATGAGGACTCCTGCGACGCGGTGTATTTCTGTTCCAGGGAATGCTGGGACGGGTCTGAAGAGTTTAATACCGACAACTGGCCTGAACCTGGGGGTGGGTAACGATGTAACGATGTGTCGAAGTAGGATTCTTTCCTTATCATATTAGAGCGGAGGACTTAAAACTTAGCCCCGGAATACGGGGCTTTTGTATAGACTAAAAGGCCTTATCTGGTATAATCACAAAAATTGAAACCGTTACCGGCACTGACGGTTTGCGATCAGTGTCTGGTGTCTAGTTCTGGTATCTAGAAACCAGAAGCTAGAAACTAGATACTTTTCACGAACCATTAAACATGGAGGAGTGCAGGTTCGTGAAAGTTATATGGGCTCCATGGCGCATGGAATACATCCTGTCTGAAAAAGAAGATGGGTGTTTCCTGTGCGATCTTATCGATTCCGACCCATCCGAGGACAACCTTCTCCTGTTCAAGTCGGAATGCGCTATGGTTCTCATGAACCGATATCCATATAACAACGGGCATATCCTGGTTGCACCAAAGAGCCACACCGCCGATATCTCGAAGCTTGAGAAGGAAGAATACTACGAAACCATGGAGCTGTTCAGGTTCAGCCTCGGGATCCTTGAGATAAACCTGAAGCCTGAGGGATTTAATGCGGGATTGAACCTGGGTAAATCGGCAGGGGCCGGACTGGAGGAGCATCTCCACTGGCATATCGTCCCAAGATGGCAGGGGGATACGAACTTCATGCCGGTGATTTCGGATGCCAGGGTGATACCGGAAGCCATTGCTGAGACCTATAATGGACTTGTTCGTCAGTTCGGGGAATTTGCCCAATGGCAAGAAGAGGTGCAAAGATGAAGTATCTGAAGGCTCTTTTGGTCCTGCTTCTGGCCCTGGTACTGGCAGGTTTCATTCAACAGAACAGTGAGATAACTTTAATCTTCTTCCCCTGTCTCTTTTCATCATAATCGCCTTTGCATCCGGTTACCTGTTTGCACTTCTGGTCGGATTGACCGGTGATTTCCGGTCCCGTCTTCGCCTTTTCAAAGCGGAGCGAGAAGCCAAGCGTCTCAAAACGGAGCTGATGAAGGTGAAGACACCTGGGCCTGGTGACAAAGAGGCAAAGCCATTGAAACCCGGCGCTGAACCTGCGGATGTTAATACCAGAAGTTCATGCCGGTAATGAGACTCCCGGCAACCGGGGAGATTCTGAGGGTGAAAGGGAGGAAAAGAGGTAATCCTTGAACCCGATCCCCACCGGCACTATCCACCGGCAGGTCCCTGCCGGCAGGCTCCTGGCAGTACTCGGAATTCTCGCCGCCCTTGGAACTCCATCTGTCACTCTTTCAGGAAATCAGGCGGAGGTCTATATTGGCGAGGCTTATTTCATGTCGGGAAGCTTTCAGGAGGCTGTTGAGTATCTGACCATCTCTGTGGAGAAAGAAGGGGATAAGGCACACAGGGCGCTTTATCTTCTCGGGCGCATTTCCCTGCTGACGGGTGATTTCCGGCAAAGCAAGGAATTCTTCGAGAGGGCATTTGAAAATATGCCCCAGAGTATCAGATGGAGGGCCCAGGCCGGCATTGGAGACGCCCTTTATGGAAACGGCCAGTACGAAGAGGCCATCAGGAGATACCGGGTGGCAAAAAGCGATGCACCGGGTATTTCAAATGTGGCTGCCGTTGAACTGAAGATCGCCTTGTGCGAGATGGCCCTTGGCAGGGAGGAAAAAGCCCGTGTGAGGATGAGGAAAGCAATGGGCCAGATACCTGTTCTATCCGCCTGGTCCGGTAAAGAGGAGGCTTTCTACCAGTCCCTGTCCATGCAGGGTCTCAAGCGCGGCCCCCGGACCGTTAACAGAATCTTCGTCAATGTGGGGCCGGTCAGCAGGGTCATCCGTGGGCTCGAGGACATTGGAATATCGGCGGATGTTTCCAGCGAGAGACAGAAAATCGGAAATGCTACATTCCTCCAGTGCGGTCCTTTCAACGATCCCGTTGAGGCCATGATCTTTGCTGAAACCGTTAAGAGCAAAACCTCCCTGAAAGCTGAGGTGCAGATCCAGTGAGCCAGGTGAAGCCCCAGGATTCCGGGATGGCAACTCCCATGATGAAACAGTATCTCTCCATCAAGCGTGATCATCCTGATTCCATCCTGTTTTTCAGAATGGGTGACTTTTATGAGATGTTCATGGACGATGCCGTGCAGGCTGCTGACGTGCTGAAAATCGCTCTTACAAGCCGGGATAAGAACAAGAAAAACGCCATCCCGATGTGCGGGATCCCCTTTCACGCTGCCGACGGTTATCTGGCCAAACTGGTAAGGGCCGGACATAAGGTTGCCATCTGCGAACAGGTTGAAGATGCCGGGAAAACTCCCGGTCTTGTGAAGAGGGAGGTCACCCGAACTGTAACTCCCGGAACCGCCATCGAGGAGTGGCTGCTTGAGGCGGGAGAGCCCTCCTACCTGGCATCCATATATAGAGCAGGGGACGCTGTGGGGGTTGCGTTTGTCGACGTTTCTACGGGTGACTTCAGGGCCACCCAATGGACGGATTCGGATACGGAGCAGAGGCTTGATGTCGTTATGGCGCAGTTTGCACCCAGAGAAATACTGCTCCCGGAGGATACCGAAGATCCTCCCTGGGATCTGTATGTTACAAGGATCGAAGGATACCGCTTCCAGAGCGCGCCGGCGGAGGAATTACTGAAGGATTTTTACGGAGTCGCCACGCTGGCGGGTTTCGGTATGGATGGGTTGAACCTGGCCAAAGGGGCTGCCGGCGCAGCTCTCTGGTACCTCAGGGAAGTGCTTGGCGGCAATCTGGAACATCTGAAACCTGTCCGTCCCATTCAGCACGATACAGGCCTTGTCCTGGATGGTAACACCCTTAAAAACCTCGAGATATTGCGATCCATGCCCCACGAGCAAAAAGACGGCAGCCTGTTGCACATGATGGACAGGACCATCACTCCCCAGGGGGCACGGTTGCTCAAGGAGATCGTCGTCAGCCCTCTGCGGGAGCGGGAACAGATCGAAAGAAGGTACGATCTGGTGGGCGAACTGTTGGACAACGTACTTCTCAGGGGGCGGATCAGAGAGATTCTGAAGAGCATTTCTGACGTGGAAAGGATACTTTCCAGGATCAGCTCCGGGACCGCCAGCCCCAGAGACCTTGTCGCTCTTGGTTGTACACTTCAGGAGATACCAGGGATCAGAGAGCTGATGGGGGAATCTGATTCGGATCTGGGTGAGGAACTGCTCAGGGGAACGAACGACCTCCATGATCTTAAGGAACAACTGGAAGTTTCCCTGGTAGACACCCCCCCGGCTACCCTTAGAGAGGGCGGTGTCATCAAAGATGGATACAGCGATGAACTGGATGAGCTGCGCCGGATGTCAAGAGACGGCAGGAAGTTCATCTCAGACCTCGAGGAGAGGGAACGGACCAGCACCGGCATTTCCTCACTGAAGGTCGGGTTCAACAAAGTGTTTGGCTATTATATCGAAGTGACCAACACCCATAAAGATCTTGTGCCGGACAGTTATATCAGGAAACAGACTCTGGTTAATGCGGAAAGATTCGTAAACCAGGAACTGAAGGAGATGGAGGAACGCATCCTGAGCGCCGAGGATGAAATGCGGATCCTCGAAAAGGAACTGTTTCTGGGTGTTCAGAAGCAGGTGATGCGTTACAGGAAAGAATTACAGGAAACGGCCAGTGCCCTGGCCGGCACGGATGTTTTCACCGCCCTCGCGGAGTTGGCTCATACATCGGGGTACTGCCGCCCTGTTATCCTTGAGAACGATCAACTGGGGAGGATATCTATTACCGAAGGAAGACACCCTGTATTGGAAAAGATGAATATGGGCGAAACTTTTGTGCCCAATGATACTTATATGGACGGTGAAAAAAACCGCCTGTTGGTTATCACTGGTCCCAATATGGCGGGTAAATCCACCTTTATGAGACAGGTTGCCCTCATCGTAATCATGGCCCAGGCTGGATCCTTTGTCCCAGCCAGGGAAGCCCTGATAAGCCCTGTGGACAGGGTTTTCACAAGGGTTGGCGCAACTGACGTCATATCAAAGGGACTTTCAACCTTTATGGTTGAAATGGTAGAGGCGGCGGATATTCTCAACAACGCCACCCGTGACAGCCTTGTCATCCTGGACGAGATCGGCAGGGGAACAAGCACTTATGACGGCATCAGCATTGCCTGGGCGGTGGCCGAATACCTGCTGGACGGTGAGCGTTCAGGCTGCCGAACCATGTTTGCAACCCATTACCACGAGCTTACAGATCTTGCCACGACTTGTGATGGTGTTCAAAATTACAACGTGGGAATCCGTGAATGGGGCGACAGGCTGGTGTTCCTCAGAAAGGTACAGGAGGGAGCCGCCGACAAGAGTTATGGAATACAGGTTGCCAGGCTTGCCGGCCTGCCCGACGAAGTTGTGGAGCGCTCGAAAAGGATTCTCGAGAACCTCGAAGAGAACTCTATGGAATCGGTGAAAAACCAGGATATACCTGCTGGAAAAGAGGGCCGGCAGGAGCTTGATACAGAGAAAGGCAAACAGGCGCAGATGGGCCTGTTTCAGCCGCGGGATATGACATATATGGACGAGATAATGGCCATGGACGTGGAGGACATCACTCCACTGGAGGCTCTGAATATCCTTGCTGAGCTTAAAAAACGCTATGGTTAAGACACGTTTTGGGAATATAGTGCTCATCGTCGCCATTGCGGCTGTCGCAGTGCTCTCTGTTTCCCCGGGCAAGGTGTTATCCAAACCCTACTGCGAACGCCTCTATGACTCGGCTCGAAAGGATTACTATTCCCTTCTCGAGAGCGAAAGAAAACAGCGCTTTCACGATAGCTGGGAGAAGGTTATCGACAAATTTTCCCGGATCGCGGACAAGTATCCTCAGTGTTCAAGAACTCCCGATGCCATCTTCAATGTGGGTATTCTCTATAGAAAGCTGTACCGCAAATCCTGGCTGAAATCTGATCTTGAAACGGCGAAGAGCACCTTCCTTGAGCTCCAGAAAAAATATCCGAAGAGTAAACTGGCTGACGATGCCCTCCTCAATGCGGCTGAGATCCTTGAGGAACTGGGAGACAAGGAATCCGCGTATCTTAAATACAGTGATCTTGTAAAAAAATATCCAGACGGCGATATGGCGCAGAAGGCGCGGACCAAACTGAAATACCTTGCCGCTTATGCACCAAAACCCAAACCTGTCAGGACCACCAGAACAAAAACCGGGACAGCAAGGGTTACCGATGTCAAATACTGGTCAAACCCGGAATACTCAAGGGTGGTCGTCTACGCCAAAGGTAAAATTTCCTATGAGAAACACCTGTTAAAAAGAGACCCGACCCTGGGTAAACCGCCCAGAATGTATATCGATATCAAGGGCACGATTCCTCCGAGCCTGTGTAAGCCCATCCCCATCGGTGACGGCCTGCTGCAGCAGGCGAGGGTGGGACAGTACGATAAGAGCACCGTTCGATTGGTGCTGGATATCGAAAGCATGGGGGACCATCGGGTCTTCACTATGGAGAATCCATCCAGACTTATTGTGGATGTTATGGGCAAAGGTGGACAGGTAAGCGGTTCAGGCACAATGGCCGGCACCGGGCTGGGAACAGGGGCATCACCCCTTCCCCTGGCTCAGCAGCTGGGTCTGGGTGTGAAGACCATTGTTCTCGACCCCGGACATGGCGGCAGAGACCCCGGGGCCATAGGTCCGAAAGGCTTGAAGGAAAAGAATGTTACGCTGGCGGTAGCCAGAATGGTCAAACCGAAACTTGAAGCAACCGGATATAAAGTGCTCCTGACAAGGGACAGGGATGTCTATGTTGAACTTGACGAGAGAACGGCTTTTGCCAACCGGAAATACGCGGACATTTTTATCTCCATTCACACCAACGCGAGCCGCAGCAGGAGAGCCAGGGGAGTGGAAACCTATTTCCTGGGTGTGGCCAGGGACAGAGAGTCAAGTGAAACGGCCCTGCTGGAGAATGCCATTTCCGAACAGACCCTTGCCGATCTTGAAAAGATCCTGTTGGACCTGACCAGAACCTCCAACCTGAAACAGTCAAGTCTCCTTGCGGAATCTATTCAGGAGAATCTCTTCAACGGGTTGTCAGGGAAGCATAAATCCGTGAAGAATCATGGAGTTAAACAGGCTTCATTCTACGTTCTTATAGGAGCGCAGATGCCCGCTGTCCTTGTTGAAACATCCTTTATCAGCCACCCCACTGAGGAAAAACTGTTGAGATCATCTAAATACCAGGACCTTATCAGTGAGTCCATATATAACGGGATCATTCACTACATCGACAAACTCGCCAAAGTGGCCACCAGGGAGAAGCCCTCTTGAGCCTGCTTGATCTCGATAAGCTGAACACTATCCGCGATCGGGGGCAACTGGGCAGGCAGATACGTAGTGATTACAATCATGCATGGAACACCCTGAAGCTTGAGCACGAAACCGGCAGGGACAGTCTCGGGGTCGTTTCTCAGCTGACAAGGCTGATGGACGAACTCGTTGGTTATGTCTACAACCGATCTGCCTTTGACATCCAGGAGGAGGGGCTTGAGCCTGATCACCGTCTGGTTCTCATGGCTCTTGGAAGTTACGGTAGAAAGGAGCTGTCACCTCACTCGGATATCGACCTGCTCTTCCTGTTACCTGATAAATTGACGCCATGGAGCAAAACCTTTACCGAACGAGTGCTTTACACACTGTGGGATACAGGACTTGATGTCGGTTACAGTACCCGATCCCTGGGGGATTGCCTGACCCTGGCCTCCACCAATTTTGATGTGCTCACCTCCCTCCTCGACGCCCGTTACCTTCAGGGTAACCTGGATCTTTTCAATAATTTCCAGAAAGAATTCCGCCAAAAAGTTCTGAACAGAGTGGGAAACGAGTTCGTCATGGACCAGCTGAGAAAAATGGAAGACCGGTTGGAAAAACACGGTGGGACAATATATGTTCTGGAGCCGAACCTTAAGGAAGGAATGGGCGGGCTTAGAGATATCCACACCGCAATGTGGGTGTCAAAAACCCTGTTCGGGGCGGAGAGCCTTGAAAAACTGAAAAATATTAAAGAGTTGGATATTCTCGATGAAAAGGATCTTCGTCAACTTCAGATATCCTTTGATTTCCTCCAGCAGGTTCGTTGTGAACTGCATTTTGCCTCCAATGCGGCCCGGGATCTGCTCAGCATGGAGCGGCAGCCTTATCTGGCAGAGAGATTCGGGTACAAAGAAAGACGCGGTGTTCCCGCAGTTGAGCGCTTCATGCAGAAATATTACACACATGCGGGTCAGGTCCACCACATAACTGAGAGCATCATCAGGCGCTCTCTTGAGAGAAAGCGCAAAACCCCAAGGATCCTCATGCGGTGGAAGGAAAAAGACCTTGGCCATGGTCTCTACGCGCGTGAGGGGTCAATGTACTCGCGTACCGAGCCCGGCGAATTTTTCAAAGGAATGCCAGGTAGATTAATGGAGGTTTTCAAACAGTTCCAGGACACCAATCTCGAGTTTTCCCCTGAGCTATCCGCCGGAATCAGAGGGTCACTTAAACTTGTCGACAACGATTTCAGGAGAAACAGAAAGATAAGTGACGTGTTTTTCAGCATTCTCTCCGAGGACAGGCGGCTTTACGAGACACTGCTTGTAATGAATGAGCTGAGATTCCTGGGGAAATACATCCCGGAGTTCGCACAAATATTCTGTAAGATGCAGCACGATTATTATCACACCTATACCGTGGATGAACACAGTATCAGAGCCATCCGGGAGATCGTCGAATTGCCGGATTCACCGGATCCGGTCATGGGAATCTATAAAAAGGTCTACGAGGAGATGAGTGCCTACCGGCACCTTCTTTTCCTGACGCTTCTTCTTCACGATGTGGGAAAGGGCAGCGGGACCAACCACGCAGAGCGTGGCGCCAAGATGGCAGCAAGAGCGGCCAAGCGAATGGGTATTTCAAAACATGAAATCGATGACATCAGATTTCTGATCCGGAACCATCTGGTTCTGTCCCACGTTGCTCAGCGCAGGGACCTTCACGAGGATAAAACGATCACAGAGGTCGCTGCCCTTATGGTGACGTCGGACCGGTTGAAATTACTTCTGCTGATCACCATGGCGGACCTCAAGGCTGTAGGTCCCGGAGTACTGAATGAGTGGAAAGCCAGCCTTATTGCGGAGCTCTTTCTGGAAGCCAACATGGCAATCGAGAGGGGAGGGATTTTCCGGGAGGACCTGCTTCAAAAGATAGAACGGGAGAGAACCGGGATCCTGAAGGTCCTGAGCGCGGATTTCGACAGTGATCATATTATCACTGAACTCGATGCACTATCGGAGCGTGCTTACATGTTATATCGCCCTGAGACACTTATTCACATGATAAGGCTGAGGCTTGGCATGGAGGACAGTCCCATTGCCACTGCCTGGCTGCAGGCAAGCAAAGGTGGGCACACCGAATTCTACATTGTTTCCAGGGATTCCCCGGGCTTGTTTTCAAAGATAGCCGGGGTCCTGGCCGCGAACAATGTCAATATTCTCGGCGCCCAGATTCTGACAAGGGAAGATGGTATCGTGTTCGACCTCCTCCACGTTACGGATAATGTGATGAAACCAATAAATGACAAGGTCAAGTTCCGCCTTGTCAGCAGGGAACTGGAGAAAGTCATCAGCGGCGAACTTACGGTGGAAGATCTTTTTCACACCCGGAGATTGTCACTGCCATTGGACAGGAGGGAAAAAACAGCTCTGGAGGCGCCCACGCGGGTCGAGATCGATAATGATGTCTCAGAGATTTACACAGTCATCGATGTCTACACTACGGACCGAATCGGCCTTCTGTACACGATCACTTCGACACTGGCTTCCATGGATCTGTCAATCCACACAGCAAAGGTTTCAACCAAAGTCGACCAGGCAGTGGACGTGTTTTACGTTGCTGATCTGAACGGTGAAAAGGTGAAGGACGCGGGGGCCCTTGAAAGGATCAGGGAAGAGCTTATGCGGGCTCTGGCGGGTTGACGCCGCCGTCTCTTGAGTGATCACTGATTAATGTCCTCCACAGGTGAAGGCGAGTATATCTGGTTCCCTCCCAGCTCCTTGGCCTTGTAAAGAGCCTGGTCCGCTGCGATGATCACCTCGTCGGAGGATTTCACAGCTCCAGGCGGGAACGATACGAGACCAATACTTGCCTGAATGAGATGTTCCTTCTCTGACGCTACGATGGGTTCAGTGAGGCAGTCGAGAATCTGTCTTGCTACCCGGTGACCACCCGTATCGTCTGTCTGTGTAAGCAGGAGAGCAAACTCGTCACCCCCGTATCGGGCCATAAGATCGGTTTCTCTCAGGCCTCTCTGGAGGGCTTCAGCGACTTTGCGGAGCACAAAATCACCATGTCGATGGCCGAAGGTATCGTTGACCTCCTTGAAATTATCAAGATCAAGGAGGATCATGGTGATGGGCGTGTTGTATCTTCGGCTTCTGCGGATCTCCTCTTCAAGTTTTTCGATCAGATACCTGTAATTGGGAACTCCGGTGAGACCATCGGTGACAGCCATTTCCTCAAGGAGTTTGTTCTTCTCCCTCAACTCGTCCTGGAGATGCTTTATCCGGAGCATGGCTTTGATCTTGGCAAGGAGAAGTGTGGTGTTGAATGGCTTCGTTATGTAGTCATCAGCACCGGAGTCGATGCCCTTCATGATATCCTCAGGTTGGTCTTTCACAGTGACCAGAAAAATAAGAGTATCTTTGTGTTTTGGATCAGTTTTTATGCGGTGGCATACTTCCAGGCCATCGATACCTGTTCCTGCCGGAGAATTGGAGTCCGGCAGCATAACATCCAGGAGAACCAGGTCAAAGGGACCGTTCTTCTCGACAACTTCAAGGGCATCCTTACCGTTCATAACAGGAACAGGAGTGTAGCCCTCGGATTCCATTATTTTGCAAAGAATCTCATTGAGGCTGGTGTTGTCTTCCACTACCAGAATACGGATATCATTACTCATCGGTTGCCACATCCTCGTTGGTGTCAGCCGGAGGTCGGGACATAGTGCCGGCCGGAACATAGTGCCTGACCTTCCCGACAATTTCGGAAACTTTGAATGGCTTTGTTATATAGTCTACAGCTCCCAGGTCAAGGCCCTCCTGGACTGTTTTGGCCTGCTCTATTGCCGAGATGAAAATGAGGGGGATTTTTCGGGTTTCCTCCTTGTTTTTTAGCGCCCTGAGGAGATCAAGCCCGGTAAGGCGGGGCATCATGATATCGGCGATGATAATCGCTGGTTTTTCCTCTTCGATGAAGATCAGCGCGTCAAGACCGTTGCTTTTAGTCACAACCTCAAATCCGCTCTCCTCGAGGCCGGTACGCAGAAGATTCAGGATGTTATCTTCATCATCGATAACGAGGACTTTCTTCCCAGCCATGATATGCCCTCTTTCCCCTTCCGGAACTTTTTGATATCCTGAATAGCTGATTTATCGGGATATCATCACTTTTGGTAGTTTATTGAATATGTCTAAAAAAATCAAGGAATTTGGCGAGGATACCCTCTCCAACAATCTTACCGGGGACCTTTTTGAGTCTGCTCATCCAGTTGAGGAAGCAGGTCGTGGAAGTCCGCTGGCGGACAGAATGCGGCCCACCTCACTGGATCTTTTTCTTGGTCAGGAAGAGTTGGTGGGGGAAGGTGCGATCCTCAGACGGATGATCGAGGAAGACAGGTTGAGCTCGGTGATCTTCTGGGGGCCACCCGGTTCAGGAAAAACCACACTGGCCCGGCTCATTGCTGACAGGACCGGTTCACAGTTCCTCGAGTATAGTGCTGTCACATCAGGAAGCCGGGAGATGAAAGCGGTAATGGTCCATGCGAAAGGGATTCGCCGCAACTCAGGTAAACGTACCATCCTGTTTGTGGATGAAGTCCACCGTTTTAACAGGGCTCAGCAGGACGCATTCCTGCCTTATGTCGAGAACGGAGATGTGATCCTGATAGGTGCGACAACTGAAAATCCCTCTTTCGAGGTCAATGCAGCCCTTCTCTCTCGAAGCAAGGTCTTTGTTTTTTATCCATTGACGGTGGACCAGATAAAGGATCTTGTCCTGCGGTCCATCAGCGAGGACACCGAGCTGTCAGGAACAGACCTGAAACTTTCAGAAAAGGCCCTGGAGATCATATGTGCAAATGCCGATGGAGATGCAAGAAGGGCTCTTAATGCCCTGGAATCGGCTGAACTGCTTGCCAGGGTCGACAGCGAAGGAAGGAAGCGGATTGGAGCCGGGGAAGTTACCAGAGCCATACAGGGAAAATCCCTTGCCTACGACAAGAGCGGAGAGGAACATTACAATATCATAAGTGCTTTGCACAAGAGTATCAGAGGGAGCGATCCCGATGCTTCACTGTACTGGCTCGCGAGAATGCTTGAAGCAGGTGAGGACAGAAGATACCTGTTACGCAGGCTTGCAAGGGTGGCGGTTGAGGACGTGGGTATGGCAGATCCCGCTGCTCTGATCCATGCTTCAGCGGCCAGTCAGGCCTTCGATTTTATGGGTGTTCCGGAGGGAGATCTTATCCTGGCTCATCTTGTAATCTACCTTTCCATGGCTCCCAAAAGCAACTCTGTTTACAGGGCTTTTGGAGCGGCAGTAAGGGATGTGGAGAAGAAACCGGCATATCAGGTGCCGCTCCATATCAGAAACGCTCCTACCGAACTGATGAAAGGCCTGAACTATGGGAAAGGATACGAATACTCGCACGATATGCCGTATTCCCTCTCCCATCACAGTTTTTTTCCGGAGGAACTTGGGGAGAGAAAATATTACAGGCCAGGAGACTCGGGTCGGGAAAAAGATATAGCTGTCCGATTACAGGAAACAAGGAAAAGAATAGCGGAACTGAGGAAAGGGAAGGATGAAAAGAGGAAATGAGCCGTAGCTCAGTAAAAATTCTCCAGGAAAGCCTGATCAACGTCATAGCTGCCGGGGAAGTCATCGAGAGGCCTTCAGCTGTCGTTAAAGAGCTTGTGGAAAATGCCCTGGATGCGGGGTCATCCCGCATTACAGTAACGGTCGAGGACGGTGGACGCCGTCATATCAACGTGTCGGATGACGGCACGGGAATGTCTGAACAGGATGCCCTGCTGGCTATAGAACGGCATGCCACCAGTAAAATATCAGCGATGGAGGATCTCAACGATATTAAAACCATGGGGTTCAGGGGTGAAGCGTTACCGAGCATTGCCTCGGTTGGACAATTTGTACTGAAGACCTGGGACGGATTCTCAGATTCAGGCACCTGTATCAGGATCAACAACGGCACCCTCTCCAGAGTTGAACCCTGCGGAAGGCCGCGTGGAACGTCAGTCTCGTTATCCAGTATTTTCGGGACGCTGCCTGCCAGAAAAAAGTACATGAAATCCCGTGATACCGAGATGTCGTGGTGCCTGAGAACTGTTGAGGAGACAGCTCTGACACGACCGGACATACACTTTGAGATCACAGACGATTCAGGCACTGCACTTGTCTATCCTGCTGTAACAGGCATGAAGGAGAGGATAGCCGCATTGTGGGGAGCAGATGAGGTTCACAGACTTCTGGAACTGCGGAGTGAAAAGGAGGGGATCAGGATCGAGGGATTTATCAGCCCGCCCGGTGATACGTATACAAGGAGAAGCCGGCATCATGTCATGGTCAACGGTCGGACCGTGAGAGACCCTGGAATCAATCGTGTGATCTCCTCAGCTCTTTCCATGTCCTATCCGCACGGCAGATACCCGGCCCTGGTGTTATCCATATTCCTTCCTCCTGGAGGCGTGGATGTCAACGTACACCCTTCCAAGAAGGAAGTCCGGATCGAACAGATCAACCTGCTGTCCTCAGCATTGAAAGAGGCCGTTAAAAATCTGGGAACCAGGACATCGGTAACCAGATACGCCTTCCCCCGGACACCGCAGCTGGACGTCTATCAGAGGGCTGCTGACAGCACAACCGCCTCCGTTGGCAATCTGCCTCTGCCATCCGTTGACAATCTGTCTCTGCCAATTGAGGAAGGAGAAAGGGTCATCGGCCAATACCAGGGAACCTATATCCTTCTGCAGTCCGGTTCTGATCTGCTTATAGTCGACCAGCACGCTGCCCATGAACGTATAGTTTTTAACAATCTCATATCCTCCCGGATGGAGAACAGATCCATGTCGCAACCACTCATGGTCCCCATGGTTATGGAACTTGCCTCTTCGGAAATCAAAAGTCTCCTGGGTAAAGTGGATCTTCTCGAGTCCTTTGGTTTAGAGCTTGAGGAGTTCGGCGGCAGCGAAGTGAGGGTGACCTCTACACCACCTGAAATCCCATCTGAGTTGTTACATAC
>QIEJ01000014.1 GCA_003228585.1 Pseudomonadota bacterium | reverse complement strand
TCGGACGCCTATGACAGCCAGCGTTTTCGGCGGCGGTAGTGCTTAACATCCCGGTAACTCTTCCTTTTACCAACCTTGCTCAGTCCCAGGTAGAATTCCTTGACGTCCTCATTTTCTTTGAGCTTGTCCACCGGATCATCGAGCACGACTTTGCCGTTTTCCATGATGTAGCCGTAGTCTGCGATGGACAGAGCGATGTGGGCGTTCTGTTCAACCAGCAGGATTGTGGTCTTTTCTTCCTCGTTGATCCGCTTGATGATCTGGAAAATCTCCCGGACCAGGAGAGGGGCCAGCCCCAGAGAAGGCTCATCGAGCAGCATCAGTTTGGGCCTTGCCATCAGAGCCCGTCCGATGGCCAGCATCTGCTGTTCGCCTCCGGAAAGGTAGCCGGCCAGGGTGTGCCGTCTGTCCGTCAGACGGGGGAAATATTCGAAAATCATTTCCATGTCCCTCTTGGCTTCCGTCCAGTTTTTCCTCGTGTGGGCTCCAGCTATGAGGTTCTCATCCACATTAAGATCGTCGAATACGCGGCGTCCCTCCATGACCTGGAAGATCCCCTTGCGAACGATAGTCTCCGGTTCGGTGTTGTCGATGCGGTCCCCCATGAAGGTTATGGACCCGTCTGTCACCGCTCCCTCTTCTCCTTTCAGGAGGCCGGATATGGCTTTGAGGGTTGTTGATTTGCCGGCCCCGTTGGCTCCCAGAAGGGCTACGATCTGACCCTCGTATACATCAAGGGACATCCCCTTCAGCACGAGGATGACGTCATCGTAGATCACCTCGACGTTATTGAGGGAAAGTATGGGTACTTTAGCGGTCGGTTCAACCGCGTCTTTTAGGTTTCCTTTTGTTTCGGCCACTGAATCTCTATTCCCTCAATAATATTGAGGTTAGCTAGTGTCTAGCGTCTGGTGTCTAGTGTCTAAGTTCAGGAACTAGAAACCAGAAACCAGAAACTGGAACGAAAAATAAAGCGGGGGCGGTTAAACCCGCCCCCGGATGATATTTATTTTTCGTTCCTAGTTGCCAAGCCACTCGGGCTTGCGCTCGAGCGTGGTGCTCTTGACGGGAACCTGCTTTCCATTGGCATCGACCTTGTAGATGGTCAGAGTTGTATTAGGCCGGTGGTCGGTGGCGGTGAAGGTAATGGGAGCGCTGAGCCCGCCTGTGTCGAAGTCCTTGAGGTTCTCAAGGGCCGCCTTGACACCAGGGCCGTCCAGGGTCTCGGCATTCTTCAAGGCTTCCCACATGACCATCATTGCTGTCCATGACTGGATGTTTCGGACCAGGTGCTGGTCATCGGGATGGTTCTTCTTGTGCATCTCGAGGACAGGTTTCATTCCGGGTACGTCGACGCCGTACATGGCAAAGGGGACCATACCATAGGCTTTCCCGTTGGCCGCATTCCCGGCCAGCTTGGGCAGGTTCTCGTCAAACCCCCAGACGTTGATGACGAACTTCGTATCCAGCCCCAGTTTGGCCGCATCTTTGATAACGACAGCTGTGCTCGGAGTTGTACCGCCGATCCAGGCCCAGTCAGGGTTGAACCTTTTCATGTTGGTAAGCTGAGAGATGGCCTCCTTGGCGCTCAGAGCCACGAACTGATCGGGTCCGACCTCAAAACCCAGGGACTTGGCCATGGCCTTCCCGGCTGGTATGGGGTTCTTTCCGTATGGATGGTCCGGGTAGATAAAGACGACCTTCGGCTTCCGGCTGGTGTCGGTCCACGTCTGGTCAATGAACTGCATGGCCGCGCGAATGCCGTCTCCGTAGCTTGTGCCGACATAAAAATTGTAGGGTGTCTTGGACGGGTCGTTGAGGAGCGAATCGTAGGAAGCCGACATGTAGACAATCTTGTCCTTGTTGATCTGCTCTTTAAGAGCATTGGTGTCGCCGGTTCCCCAACCCTGGATCAGGAAGACGCCTTTATCCTTGTATGTCTTGTATAGTGAGACGGCTTCCGGGATCTTGTAGGCGTAGTCCTTGGCGATGAGCTCAATGGGGCGGCCATTGACACCTCCGTTGGCGTTGATGTACTCAGCCGCGTCTATGGCCCCTTGAGCGTAGTCCTTGCCGACAGCTGACGTCGGCCCGGATGTGTCGAAGATCCCACCGATCAAGATGGGTTCGACCGCCTTCTCAGGCTTCTTGGCGCAGCCGAAGACCCCAAGGGACAGGGCTGTCATGACCGCTACTGTAAAAATAATCCATCTCGTTTTTCCGTTTCTTCTGCTCATAACATATCTCCTCTGATTATTAATGTTACCCCCCGTACTGGAGATCTATAATAAATTCCTCCCCCCTATGGCGAGGAATTGGAAAACATTTAATACGAAAACGGCCACAGCTTCCAGTAGTTTTTAATGGTATGCCATCGGGCAGCCAGTCCATCGGGCTCGAAGATGAGGAACAGAATGATGATAAGCCCGAAGACCCCATCCCTGAGGCTATGGAAAATCGCGAAGGCGTTCGGGTTGATGACAGTCAGGTAGTGCTCCGGGATCCTCAGAAGCTCCGGCAGCAGGACCATGAAGATGGCACCGTAGATGCCGCCCATGACGTGTCCCATCCCACCGATAATGATCATAGCCAAATATTGCACCGAAAGCCAGATGACGAAATGTTCGTCGGAAATCACGAGGACATAATGAGCCCACAGGCCCCCGGCGATCCCGACCATGAAGGAACTGATCCCGAAGGAGAGGATCCTGTAAAGCCAGACGTTGACACCGATAACCTCAGCCGCCAGATAACGGTCACGGATGGCGACAAAAGCGCGCCCGGGTCTGCTCCTGATGATGTTCTTGGTATAGATAGTCGCCAGAATGACGAAGACATAGATCAGGTAGTAGTAGGAACGATCACTGTCGATGTAAAAGCCGAAAAAGGACGGTGGCCTGACCGACATCCCGGCACTGCCGCCGGTAAGGGTCGTCCAGTTTCTCATGGCATATTCGATGATGAACTGTGCAGCCATGGTGGCTATGGCCAGATAAAGGCCTTTGAGCCTCAATGACGGGATTCCGAAGACCATTCCGACCATGGCGGTGATCAACCCCGCGAGAGGAAGGGCGATAAGGAAGGGGATCCCGAGCTTCATCGTCAGGATGGCCGAGGCGTAGGCCCCCACACCCATGAACGCGCCATGGCCCAGGGAGATCTGGCCGGTGAAACCGGTCAGGAGATTCAAACCGTGGGCGCCGATGATGTAGATCCCGATGAGGTTGGCCAGATAGAGAGTGTTTGTTCCCAGGACCGCATTGATGGGTTTAGAGATAAAGGGGAAAATTGCCAGAAAGACGAAGAACAGGCCCATCCAGAACCGGCTGAAGGGCGTCTGGAAGATCGCCATATCCTCCGTGTATGTCTCGTGGAAGATCCCGCACTGCTGCATTTTCTAGACCCTTTCGATCTCTTCGGTCCCGAAAAGACCGTAAGGTTTGATCATGAGAATAATAACAAGAACGACGAAGGGGGCCACTTCCTTGACTCCGCCGCCGAAAAAGTGGTCGAGGTAGCCTCCTGAAAGGTTCTCCAGGACCCCGATGATCAGGCCTCCGAGAACGGCCCCCGGGATGCTGTCCAGTCCACCCAGGATCACAGCCGGGAAAACCTTCAGTCCAACGGCCGCAAGGGTGATATTTACCCCGTTGATGTTCCCGATGAGGATCCCTCCAACCGCTGAGACCACGGCGGCCACACACCACGATATGGCGAAAACTTTCTTGACGCTGATCCCCATGGAAAGGGCGACCTGGTTGCTGTTGGCCGCGGCTCTCATGGCGATCCCCATCCTTGAATATTTGAAAAACAGGGCGAATATAACCAGGAACACCAAAGAAGCGATAAATGTGAAAATGTACACCCGGGACACGACAATCTCCCCGAATTTCACAGGGGCCTCGGGGAAAATGGAGGGAAAGACCCTGATCTGGGTTCCCCAAAAGGCCGACACAAAAGACTTGAGGACGGCGGACAGGCCGATGGTGATCATGATGATGGCGATTACAGGCTCCCCGATCATGGGCCGCAGGACAAACCTTTCTATGAACAGGGCAAGAACAATGGAGAAGGCCATGGTGATGAGAAATCCTGCCCAGAAGGGAACCTGGAACTGAACGATGAGGGCCAGGCATACGTAGGCTCCCACCATGAGGAGTTCACCCTGAGCGAAGTTGATCACAGATGAGGCCTTGTAGATAAGGACAAATCCCAGGGCAACGAGACTGTAAACACTGCCGATGGCCAGTCCCTGGACCACCAGTTGAAGAAAAAACCACACTTCCTGCATTACTTTCTAACCCTCCTCACCCGACAGGGTACGCACGGCTACAGTGGTCTTTATCCTGGTTGTTCGCCCGTCCTGGAACTTGATGGTTGTGTCAACGGGCACAGACAGGGTATCAGAATACATGGCCTCAATGACCTCCCGGTACCTTTCCCCGATAAATCCCCTGCGGACCTTTTGTGTCCTGGTCAGCTCGTCATCATCTGCGTCCAGCTCCTTGTATAGCAGGACGAACTTTCTGACGACGGAGGCCTTGTTGATACGCACCAGATCCCTGTTGACCTTCACCGCTTCTCCCTCGATGAGACCGTAAACCCTTTTCTTGGCCGACAGGTCCGTATAGGTTGTGTAGCTGATCCTGTTCTTTTCCGCCCACTTGCCGACAATGTCCATGTCAATATTGATAATTGCCGTAATAAAGTCGCGCTGATCACCGATGACCACAGCTTCCTTGATGTAGGGAGAGAACTTGAGCTTGTTCTCGATGAACTGGGGTGAGAAAAGTGTGTCGTCGGACATACGCATGACGTCTTTGACCCGGTCGATGACGATGAGATGCCCGTCATCGGTGAACTGCCCGGCATCGCCTGAGTGCAGCCAGCCGTCCTTCAGTGTTTCTCTGGTTTCCTCGTCGTTCTTGTAGTAACCCAGGAAGACACTGGGACTTCGGGAGAGGATCTCCCCCTCCTGTGAGATTTTTATCTCTGTTTCCGGGATGGGCTTTCCAACGGAGTCGAAGTTGACGTCGCCGTCGAAGTGAATACAGGAGATGCCTGAGATCTCTGTCTGACCGTAGATCTGCTTCAGGTTCACCCCGAGGCCGTGGAAAAAGCGGAAGGTGTCCGGACCCAGGGCAGCGCCGCCGGTGGAGGCGGAACGCAGTCGGCTGAACCCGAGCCGGTCTTTAAGAGCCCTGAAAGCGAGGATGTAGGCGAAGAAATACCTTATTTTAAGACCCAGAGAGGGCTTATTCTTCTCGAAACGGCAATCGGCCATATCGTACCCGATGGGCAGGGACATGTTGAACGCAAGTCGCTTCAGGGGTGAGGCGTCCATGATCTTGACCTGGACCGAGGCGGCAAGATTCTCCCAGATCCTTGGCGGGGAGAACATGACGTTGGGGCCTATCTCACGGATATTCTCCTGGACCGTCTCCGGTTCTTCAGGAAAGTTCACAGTGAATCCCACCAGCAGGGCGCTGGCCACGCTCATCATCTGCTCCCCGATCCAGGGAAGAGGAAGGAATGACACAAACTCATCCTCCTGGAATTTCGGATCAACCTTGATGAGATTGCTGGCCATCTTGAGCAGGTTGGTGTGGGTGAGCAGGGAGCCCTTCGGAAGCCCGGTAGTACCTGATGTATAGGCAATGAGAGCCAGGTCCTCTCCCCGGATGCTTCTGACCATGTCCATGAACAGGTCCGGGTTTTTCGCCTCATGATCCCGTCCGGCGTCCTCAACCTCCCTGAAATCAAGGAGCATGGGGTCGTCGTAGTTTCTCATTCCTTTGGGATCGGTGTAGATGACCTTCAGGACCTTGGGAATGCTCTCGCGCAGCTCGAGGATCTTGTCAACCTGCTCCTGGTCCTCGGCCACAACGAACTTGGCATCGGAGTGATCGATAACGTAGCCAACCTCTTTTGGTGTGGAATCCTGGTAGATACCAAGGGGTACGGCGCCGGCACTCTGGGCCGCAAGCTCCGCGAAGACCCACTCGGGGCGATTATCGCCCACAATGGCGATCTTGTCGTCAGCCTCGAGGCCCAGGCTTAACAGTCCAAGGCAGAACCATCTGACATGATCCAGATAATCCTTCCAGGTGAAGGACTGCCAGACCCCGAACTCCTTCTCCCTCAGGGCGACCCTGGTGTCCTGGTACTTCCTGGCATTACGGACCAGAAACCTTGGAAGCGTGTCCTGGGCTGCGATCTCGATGTGGTTGTTGTTTGACTGTGGGGTATCTTTCTTTATCATTTCCGGATATCCGTCATCGAATCCAAAACCCAAAATCTAAAATCCAAAATGTTTTTCACTCAAGCAACGGTTCATCATTACCGTTTTGTTTTGGATCTTGGATCTTGGATTTTGGAGCAGTCCTCCCTGTCTAAACAACTTCCTCTCCCCCGAGGTAAGCGCTGATAACCTTGGGGTCGGACTGGATCTCGTCGGGACGTCCTTCGGAGATCTTGACCCCGAAATCAAGGGCGCAGATCCTGTCTGAAATGTCCATGACCACGCCCATGTCATGTTCGATGAGAACGATGGTAACATCCCGTTCCTCATTGATGTCCAGGATGAACCTGGCCATGTCTTCTGTTTCCTCGGCGTTCATCCCCGCCATGGGTTCATCAAGCAGGAGCACATTCGGGTCAAGGGCCAGAGCACGTCCTAATTCGACCCGCTTCTGGAGACCATATGCAAGGGTGCCCACGGGTTTCTTACGGATGTTCTGGATCTCCAGGAAATCGATGATCTCCTCCACCACCTCGCGGTGGCGGACCTCCTCTCTGCGTGCCTTACCGAAAAAGATGCCTCCGGTGATCAGGTCCGTCCTCATGTGGATATGCCTGCCCAGCATGAGGTTGTCAATCACGGTCATCCCCTTGAACAGTTCGATGTTCTGAAAACTGCGGGCAAGGCCCAACTGAGCCCTGCGGTGGGGCGAGAGCTTGTTTATCTCTTTCTTTTTGAAGATTATCTTTCCGCGATCGGGATGGTACAGGCCGGAGATGCAGTTGAAGATGCTTGTTTTTCCAGCGCCGTTAGGACCGATGATGGCAAAGATCTCACCCTTTCTAACACCAAAACTGACTCCGTTAAGGGCCATGATCCCGCCGAAATGCAGATACACGTCTTTCATTTCGAGGAGGGGCAAATGCGCAGTCCTCCAAAATTTTAAAACAGTGTTTTATTCAGGTGGGGAAAAGTAGTATACAGTTACGCTATTTGCTGTTCTCATGTCAAGGGCAATCCCCAGAATTGCGATTGATCTTGTTTTTACGATTCGGAGGATTTCGGATCATGGACCTGCGTTGACACAACCCGACTCAAGCTGTAACCTTTTCCTTAACATTACCTTTGTGCCTGTCGGAGAACCTCATCAGGCTCCTGGACCAGAAGGAGAACTCCATGCTGGCTCGAGATTATATGACCAAAGCTGTAGTAACCGCGCATCCGGGCGATCTGGTTGTGGACGTCAGGAAGATGATGCGGCAGGAGGGAATACGGCATGTCCCGGTTGTGGAGGATGGTGATCTTATCGGGATAGTCAGTCTCAACTCTCTTCGAGATGTCGCTCCTTCCAAGGCGACCGACCTTTCGATCCATGAGGTCAACTTTCTTCTCTCGAAGATGGTTATCAGGGACGTTATGAAAAAGGAAGTGGTTACGTGCGGCCCCGATGCCCATGTGGAGGATGTCGCCAGGATCATGCAGACCAGGCGCATTGGAGCCATGCCGGTGGTGGATAAGGGGAGGCTCATGGGGATCCTTACCAATGACGACATGTTCCGCATTCTCATGAAAATCCTGGGTATGGAGGGGCCGGGCAAACGGATAACCATGGAACTTGAGAGAGGCAAAGGTGAACTCCTGGTCGATATCGTTAAAGCGGTAAAGAGCAGGGGAAAATTCATCAAGAGCCTTCTCTCCATTGAGAGCGCCCGTCCGGGCCGGCAGACGGTCATTCTGCACCTGGATCCGTCGGATATGACTGAGGTACTGGACGACCTGAGGGGGCAGGGATTCGATATTCAAGCGGTGGATGAGATTGAGTAGGCTCGATACCACTTCCGATGCCTCATTCGGCAAAACTGGAGAATGACCATGACAGGAACAGACGAAGGCACCGTTACATACGCAATCAGGGACAGGATCGGCGTCGTTACGATCAGCCGTCCAGGCAGGCTCAATGCTCTCAGCAGAAAGATGCTAGAGGAACTCAGATCCATCATCGATGGGATCGAATCCTGGGAGAAGGTCAGGGTTCTCGTAATTCGCGGAGACGGGGGAGAGGCCCTGGCAGCTGGAGCTGACCTGAAGCTCCTTGCTTCCTTTAAATCCTCAGACGCAAGGGAGGTATCCCTTTACGCTCAGAAGATCCTGTCCGGAATCGAATCGGCCCCCATACCGGTCATCTCTGCTGTTGACGGGTTTGCTTTGGGAGGTGGATTGGAAATCTGCCTTGCCTGCGATCTCATCCTTGCCAGTACGGAAGCGAAACTGGGTCTTCCCGAGACCAACCTCGGTATTATCCCTGGATGGGGAGGTAGTATCCGGTTGCCCAGACGGGTGGGGATTGGCCGGGCCAAGGAAATGATCTTTTCCGGACGAACGGTCGAGGCTCAGGAAGCCTATGAAATGGGTCTGGTGGACGCCGTATTTCCCAGAGAGAGTTTCGAGGTAGAGGTCATGTCCTACGCCGCCTCGCTGGTCAGAAAATCCCCGGCGTCCCTGGCACTGGCCAAATCCACAGTCCTCAGGGGTATGGATGCCAGCCTGGAAGCGGGGTTGGCTCTTGAGAGAGAGGCCTTCGCCTACTGTTTTTCCCTTCCCGATGCGCGAGAGGGGATCACCGCTTTTCTGGAGAAAAGGCCTCCGAGGTTTGAGGAGGATTAAAATGATTGGGCGCATGGGCGCATGGGTGCATGGGTGTGTAGAGCGATGTTTCTCCCCCTCTCCCCCTCTCCCCCTCTCCCATTCACGGGGCCGATGAGCATGAGCGATCTCATCGGCAAGGGCTACGTCCATATCTACACCGGAAACGGCAAAGGGAAGACAACCGCTGCCCTGGGGTTGGCCTTCCGGGCTGTCGGGAACGGAATGAAGGTGTTGATGTTTCAGTTCCTGAAGGGCGAGGATGAGTACACAGGTGAACGGGAAGCTGCAAACAGATTGGCGCCCGATCTCGAGATCAGGGCCAGGGGAGGAGAAGGCTTTGTCGATCCCACAGACCCACCTCCCATGGCCGGATCCATGGCGTGCGAAGCCCTCGATGAGGCCCGACATGAGATCCAGAGCGGTCGTTGGGACCTTGTGATTCTGGACGAGATCAACATGGCGGTTCATTTCGGGCTGGTTCCCATTCAAAGGGTTCAGGGTCTGCTTGATTCCAGACCCGCTGGTGTCGAGGTCGTTCTCACCGGCAGACAGGCGCCACGGGGACTGATTGACCGCGCAGATCTGGTCACGGAAATGAGGGAAGTGAAGCATTACTACCATTCCGGGGTGCCGGCACGCAGGGGGATCGAGAAATAGTAGGATTTTAGCTTCTCTAATTAAAGGTGAACAATATGAAGAAGATACGGGTCCTCATCGCTAAACCCGGTCTCGACGGTCATGATCGGGGAGCCAAGGTCGTTGCCCGTGCCCTCAGGGATCGTGGATTCGAGGTCGTCTATACCGGCTTGCACCAGACACCCGAACAGATTGCCGCCTCCTGCGTTCAGGAAGGGGTGGATGCCGTGGGTCTTTCGATCCTCTCCGGATCGCACGGTACGCTGGTCCCGAGAATTATTGACCAGCTGAAGGAGCAGGGGGCCGGCGATATTCCGGTGTTCGTAGGTGGGATTATTCCCCGGGAGGACATCCGGGATCTCAAGGCTGCGGGTGTTGTCGAGGTTTTTACACCCGGTACCGAAACTTCCCGGATAGCCGATGCCATTACCCGGGCCATCGAACAGGATTAGTGGGTTGTCAGCCACAACATTTACCACTGACAGGGGACGTGGATGGGTGGTGATACGTCTCTTTGCCCCTGACGGGTTGAACAAACTTGGCACCGGCACTCTGGAAACCCTGCGCGACAAAATCCGTGACCTGGTTTCCAGATCGGGGCTCCAATGCCTTGCGCTGGTCGGTGAGGGAGGCTCTTTCGCGGCCGGCGCGGATCTCCGGGAGATCTTCCGGTTGAACCCGGCCAGCGCCCGGGCTTTCTCCGATCTGGGTAACAGTATCTTCAGGTCCCTTGCAAACAGCAGCGCTGTGGTAGTTGCCGGCATCGACGGTATCTGTCTCGGCGGTGGTCTGGACCTGGCTCTTTCGGCCGATTGGCGGCTTGCGACGGACAGGTCTGTTTTAGGGCATCCGGGATCAGATCTGGGGTTGATAACAGGTTTTGGCGGTACCCAGAGGCTCTCCCGCCTTATCGGCGAGAGAAAGACCCTGGCCTTGTTGATGTCCGCCGAAAGGATCTCCGCCGAGCAGGCATACGGGTACGGACTTGTGCAGGAGGTGTGCGGGCAGGATGAGTTCGAAACAAGGCTCAAGGAAACGGTCCAGCGATTTGCCTCGTTTCCCGGGGACCATATCGCCGAGATGAAGAGACGGTTTCTGGACCTGGGATATCCATAGAAAACGAAGCAAAAGCCTTGACACAGAGCACACAGAGGCGACCTCTCTCAGGTCGTGTCACAGTGAGCCACAGAGAATATAAAAGATAGGGTTTTGACAGGATTTATGAGTTTGAAATCTGGAATCTGGAATCTGGAATCTGGAATTTTATATGCAATGACTGACTACAATGACCTCATAGACAAAGCAAGGAAAGGCGACCAGCGTTCCCTTGGCCGCCTTGCCAGGTTGATTGACGACAATCAGGATGGGGCCGGAGTCGTTGTCAGCAGGCTCTTTCCACAGGGTGGAAATGCCCACATCGTGGGGATTACCGGGCCGCCGGGCGCAGGCAAGAGCACCCTCGTAAATGCCCTGGTGAGGGAGTGGCGAAAAACAGACCGCAGGATAGGCGTCCTTGCAGTGGACCCCACCAGCCCCTTCTCGGGCGGGGCGGTCCTCGGTGACCGGATCCGGATGCAGGAGCACGCTACCGATCCAGGTGTGTTTATCCGCAGCCTTGCAACCAGGGGACACTTGGGAGGCCTCTCCCGGTCCGTTCTGCCCCTGATCACGCTCCTCGACGCGACGGGTTTTGACACCATTGTTTTGGAGACCGTAGGGGTTGGTCAGGAGGAGGTGGAGATAAAGGACCTTGCACACACCACCGTTTTCGTCACCGTGCCCGGGCTGGGCGACGGCATTCAGGCCATGAAAGCCGGCATCCTGGAGATTGCGGATGTCTATCTGGTGAACAAGATGGATCTTCCCCATGCTGAATCCGCGGTGAAAGACCTTCAGTCCATGCTTTTGATGTCAACCCAGCGGTCGGCATGGGTGCCGCCCGTGCTCAGAACAATCGCTTTGGAGGCGGAGGGAATACCTGAGCTGACCGAGATCATTGCCGCGCACTGGACTCATCTCCGGGATTCGGATGGATTGAAGGAATGGTCTGCCAGATCAGCCGAAATGTCCATAACGGAAGCTTTCCGCGAAGCGGTGGAGGATCGGGTCCTCAAGGTCGTCTCCCGGGACAATGATGAATTCAATGAGGATGTCAGAAAGGTTTCCAACCGCGAAGAGGACCCCGCTTCTGTGGCGGCGAGATGGCTGAGTCTGGCAAAAATACGAGAGGAGAAACGCATGGATTTCTACGATGTCATTAAGGCACGGCGCAGTTGCAGGGTCTTCAGTCCCGATCCCGTTGGACGTGATGTCCTGGAAAGGGTTGTCGATGCCGCGCAGTGGGCTCCCTCCGGTAAGAACAGGCAGAACTGGAGGATCTATGTCGTCAGGGGGCAGAAAAAAGATGAACTTGTGCAGGTGGCCGACAGATCTTTCCCGCGGCTGGAGCCCGGCCTGAAGAAACTTTACGATGAGAGGGTCGTGGAGTTCACAAGAGGCTTCTTCAAAACACTGGGAGGTGCACCGGTCCTCATGGTCTTCTATTCCAAACCCACAGATGAGGGACCTTTCGTAGACACTCAATCCATTTCAGCCGCCATTGAGAATGCCCTGTTGGCGGCTGCATATGAGGGTCTGGGAGCATGCTGGATGACGGGTCCGGTTCACCTCAAGAACGAGGTGGACAGTTTGCTGGGGGTAGAGGGCATGGATCTCATAGCTTTCGTTCCCATCGGTTATCCAGGCAAAGAACCACCGGTGCCCCCGAGGAAGGAAGGGCGGGTGGAGTGGATCGGGTTTTAATTATTCCAAATTTCAAATTCCATATTCCAACAAATATCATTCATTCTGTGTTCCCGATACTTTGAATTTTAAGTCTTTGATTTAAATCTGGAATATTGAATCTGGAATCTGGAATTATTCTCACAGGGAGATCAGACCATGATCGACTTCGATAAATTAACAGGTACCTACGAAATCACTCCCGAATCGGAGATAAAGGACCGCATCAGCCGGTTCCAGGCTTTAATGCAGAGGGAGGGAATTGCCGGCGCCTTTATCCAGCAGCTCATTGACAGGTTCTACTTCTCGGGAACCATTCAGGATGGTGTGATTATCATTCCGGCTGAGGGTGCACCCATTTACCTGTGCAGACGGTCAGTCTCCCGGGCAAAAGTTGAGTCGTCCCTGGAGATCCTGCCGTTCAGGAGCTTCAAGGAGGTACCCGGCTCCCTTGCCGAGTTGGGCATTCCGGAAAGTGCCAGGCTGGGG
Organism: Pseudomonadota bacterium; assembly: GCA_003228585.1. GTDB lineage: Bacteria > BMS3Abin14 > BMS3Abin14 > BMS3Abin14 > BMS3Abin14 > SZUA-204. Next base: position 127 of record QIEJ01000014.1, on the reverse strand, counting down.
CTGGAACTCGATGTCATTCCCGCAGTGCTCTACTTGCGGTACAACTCGATGTTCCCGGACGCGGAGTGGGCTGACCTGGGAGGCCTCGTGCGGGAGGTCCGCGCTGTCAAATCCCCGTTTGAAATCG
>QIEJ01000163.1 GCA_003228585.1 Pseudomonadota bacterium | reverse complement strand
GCGGTTATTCCATCACTGACCGACAACCTTCCCGACTGGTGGACGAAGATCCTTCCATCGAAGGCCGTGCAGCTGGGGCTTGACCTGAAAGGTGGAATGGAGCTCCTCCTGGAAGTTCAGACCGAAGAGGCGGTGACCAACGCCCTGTCCCGGATTGCCAGCGACCTTAAGACTTCAATGAGGGACAAGAGGATCCGGTACAACCGGGTGGAGACGACCGGTTTCAACAGGCTGATCGTCGAGGTGAGAAGGGCCAAGTACCGCGAGAATGCCATGGCCCTCCTGCGCGAGGACTACCCGAGCCTCATCGCCACAGAGGAATCCGAGACCCGGCTGGTGATCAGCTATCCGGAGTCCGAGGTGGCAAGGCTTAAGAGCAGTTCGGTCACGCAGGCAGTGGAAACCATCAGAAGCCGGGTCGATGAGTTCGGTGTCACTGAACCGTCAATTATCAAGCAGGGTGAAAAACGGATTCTCATCCAGCTCCCCGGTGTCAGAGATCCCCAGAGGGCCATCGAACTGGTCAAGAGGACAGCGGTTCTCAAGTTCATGCTGGTCAATGAGAGGGCCAGTGCCGACAGCCCCCCCAGGGGGAGCGTTGTTTATTACGGCAGGGATTTCGACCCAACGACTGGTCGAACCCAGAAGACGGCCTATGTCCTCGAGGACCGTATTCTTCTTACCGGAGATACGATCAAGGATGCCAGGGTCCGTTATGATTCACAATATGGACGGGCCTACGTTTCCCTGGATTTTGATAAGGTGGGGGCCCGGATCTTCGAGCAGGTGACCGGTGATAATGTCAAGAAACGGCTGGCCATTGTCCTTGATGACAATGTCTACTCCGCCCCTGTCATCCAGGAGCGCATCTCCGGCGGACAGGCCCAGATCTCGGGCAGCTTCACGTCTGAAGAAGCCTCGGATCTTGCCATCATTCTACGGGCCGGGTCTCTGCCGGCTCCTGTAAAGATCCTCCAGAAATGGACCGTCAGCCCGACACTGGGAAGCGATTCCATCCACAAGGGGCTCACTTCCATCCTGTTCGGATTTCTTCTGGTCATAGCGTTCATGGTGTTCTATTACCGGATGTCGGGTCTCATTGCCGACCTGGCCCTGATCCTGAACATCCTGATCATTATGGCGGCCCTTGCGCTGCTTCAGGCGACGCTGACATTGCCCGGTATCGCCGGAATCGTGCTGACAATAGGTATGGCGGTTGACGCCAACGTTCTTATCTTTGAACGCATACGGGAGGAACTGCGCACTGGGAAGACGGTCCGGGCCGCTATCGACAGCGGGTACGGAAAGGCGTTTCTCACCATTGTGGATGCCAACGTGACGACTCTTATAGCCTCAGTGGTGCTCTTCCAGTTCGGAACCGGTCAGGTCAAGGGATTCGCTGTGACTCTGAGCATCGGTGTTTTAGCCAGTATGTTCACGGCCATCTTCGTCAGCAGGATCATCTTTGAGGCCTTCATGGAGAATAAAACTGTTGAGAAGCTGAGTATTTAATGGCAGAGCAAAGAACAAAGGGCAAAGTGCTTGTCACTGCGAAGCGCTTGGCGACTGAAGCAGTCTCAACTTGCCGAGATCGCCACGCTCCCTATGGTTGCTCGCGATGACGATCGCGGATTTCTTTGATCTTTAGTTCTTTGTACTGAAATTTACAGGAAAGGAAACACAGCATGCAGTTCATCAAAGCTGATATCAACATCGATTTTGTCGGCAGGAGACGCCTGGCTATTATCGCATCCGTCATCGTGATCTTTCTGGGTATCGTCTCTCTCGTCATCAAGGGGGGGCCCAGTTACGGCATCGACTTTGCCGGAGGAACACTCGTCCAGGTGAAATTCTCCCAGATGCCCGATATCGGCCAGATCCGTTCGGCCCTGAACGAGAAGGGCCTGGGATCTGCCGTCATACAGTCTCTCGGGGAGGACAAGGTGGCCATCCGGGTAAGGAGCGACGTCGGACAGGAGGACACCGTCTCCGATGAGATCTTCAACATTCTCGTCGACAACTACGGAAAGGACAAAGTCTCCCTGGAACTGGTTGAGATGGTCGGGCCGCAGGTGGGGGCAGACATGAGGCGCAAGGGGCTGCTCTCCATCCTTTACGCCATGGTGGGGATCCTGATCTACATTACTATCAGATTCCAGTTCCGTTTCGCCCTTGGTGCCATCGTGGCCCTGATCCACGACATCCTCATTACCATCGGTGTGTTCAGTTTCTTCGGCAAGGAGTTCACCCTGCCCGTTGTGGCGGCTCTTCTGACCATTATCGGGTATTCCCTCAACGACACCATAGTCGTCTATGACAGGATCAGGGAGAACGTCCGCAGGTCACCGCGGGAGGCGCTTGCAGGTATCATCAACACTAGTATCAACCAGACCTTGAGCAGAACGATTCTCACTTCCGGAACCACCTTATTAGTCCTGTTGTGCCTCTTCTTCCTCGGGGGTGAGGTGATCCATGATTTTTCCTTCGCACTGCTGGTGGGCGTGATGGTGGGGACCTACTCCTCGATCTACATAGCCAGTCCTGTGCTTCTCGTTGGTCAGAGTGCAAAGAAGGACTAGAGACTTGACGTCTTAAGCGATGGAGGTCATGGCTGTCCTCGGATGGGCCGCCTTCGGGATTGTCCTGTTAGCAGCCGTTCCCGCACAGGTCGCAGGCCTGCCGGGGACATGGATCATCTTCGCGGACGCCTTCGTTCTCAGGTTGCTGGACGGTGAGACCCGCATAGGCTGGACAACTGTCGCCGTTCTAGGTTTGATTGCCGCCAGTGGTGAAATCCTGGAATTCACTACCGCTGTTGCCGGTGCCCGCTCACAGGACCCGGTTAAGGGGACGACAGCCGCCGCGGTTGTCGGGGCCATTGTGGGGGGCATCGCCGGAGTACCTTTTCTTTTCGGTATCGGCGCGATCCCGGGAATGGCGGTGGGAGCTTTTCTGGCTGTATTCATCCTTTATCTGGCAGGGGGGAGAGGGGCTGGCGAGGCGTGGAGTGTCGGCTGCGGCGCCCTGATCGGACGCCTCAAGGGGACGGCGATGAAGGTTCTGATGTCCGCAGCCATGTTGATATTTCTCATTGTGTCTCTTTTCATCTGAGGGTGATACATGGAAGAGATGATGGTAGAGGAGAAGAAATGGATTCTAAAGCCTCAGGAGGAGGAACGGGCCAGAGAGCTTGCCGAGGAGCTGGATTCAACCCTCCTCGTTGCTCAGATTCTCCTCAACCGGGGCATTGACAGTAAGGAAGAAGCTCTAAAGTTCCTCAGCTCGGATCTCGGCAACCTCACCGATCCGTATCTCGTCAATGACATGGAGAAAGCGGTAAAGAAGATCATCGAGGCGCTTAAAGGCGGCGAGAAGATCCTCATCTACGGTGATTACGATGTTGATGGTGTCACCGCAACCTCGCTGCTGCTTCTTTTCCTCAGGGACCTCGGATTTTCAGCATATTACTATATTCCCAACCGCGTTAAAGAAGGTTACGGCATCAACGTGAGCAGCATCAGGAGATTCCACAAGAAAGGGATCAGCCTGATCATCACGGTTGACTGCGGGATCTCCTGCGTCAAGGAGATAGCCGTTGCAAATTCCCTGGGTATGAGTGTGGTAGTCACCGACCATCATGAGCCTCCCGTGGAGGTTCCCGATGCCGTGGCTCTCATTAATCCACTCCTGGAGAACTGTTCCTTTCCCTACAAAGCCCTGTCCGGTGTGGGGATGGCCTTTTATCTGGCCGCCGGTCTGCGAAAGGGATTAAGAGAGCAGGGTTTTTTTGAGGACCGGCCGGAACCGTCTCTTCTCGATTACATCGATCTCGTCGCCGTTGGCACTATCGCGGATATCGTTCCACTGACTGGACTGAACAGGATCCTCGTTCGGGCAGGTCTGGAACAGATCAATCTGAAGCCGAGGCTGGGAATCGAGACACTGCTGACCGTATGCGGTGTTACCGGAGGCCAGGTGGACTCCACATCCGTTGCCTACAGACTGGCACCCAAGATCAACGCCGCGGGAAGGCTGTCGGATGCCTCCGCCGGCGTTCGTCTCCTCACCACCCAAAGCGCGGAGGATGCCGAACGCCTTGCCGGCTACCTGGATGTGGAAAATGTGGAGCGTCAGCGCATAGAGGAGAGGATATTCAACGAGGCGGTGGATCAGATCGTCTCTGGCGGGCTCATCGAGGGCCGGCGAAGCATCGTGCTCTTCTCCGAGGACTGGCATCCGGGGGTCGTGGGCATAGTGGCCTCAAGGCTCATGGAGAAATACTATCGGCCCACAGTTCTCCTCTCCATGGAAGAGGGGGTCTGCAAGGGGTCTGCCAGAGGGATACCCAGTTTTCACCTGTATCAGGGTTTGACCAGGTGCCAGGATCTGCTCATCGAGTTCGGCGGGCACAAATACGCGGCCGGGGTCAAGATGGAGCCGGGAAAGGTCGATCTTTTCCGCGAGCAGTTCGAGGAGGTGGTCCGGGAGATGGTCCCGGAGGAGGGATTTGTCCCTGTGATGACCCTGGACGCCGTTACGGAACTTTTCCACATGAGTATGGAGGAGATCGAGCAATTCCACGCGCTGTCTCCCTTTGGCGCAGGTAATCCGGAACCCGTTATCCTCATCTCTGATGTGGAGGTACTCGCGCCTCGGGTCGTCGGCCAGAATCACCTCAGCTTCAAGGTGAGACAGGAGGGATCAGTCCTCGGTGCCATCGCGTTCAGGCAGGCCCACGAGTTGGACAACCTGGGAGAGAGGATGGATCTGGCAGTAGTCCCGGAAGTGCAGACCTGGCAGGGAAACAGGAGTGTGAAACTCAGGGTCAAGGCCATGAGGAAACATTCCGGCCGGGAGATGGCCGCTGATGTCTGAGTTGCGGTACGATCCGTTCAAGCGGACCTGGGTGATCATCGCATCCGGCAGGGGACAGCGTCCCAGGGACAATCGGTTCACGGAATCAGATGCTTTGCCGGAAAAAATGGCGTCGGTTGACAACACATGCCCTTTCTGTCCCGGTAATGAGGCCATGACCCCACCCGAGATCCTGGCCATCAGAGAACCGGACACCGGGCCCGACACTCCCGGTTGGAAGGTGCGTGTTATTCCAAACAAATATCCTGCCCTCACAACAGAATCCCCCTTCAGTCCTGAGGTCCTGGGACCCCACATGATTGGTGCGGGCTTTGGTATCCACGAGGTCGTTATCGAAACACCGGCGGATAACCTTCAGATCGAGGATCTCCCTGTGGAACATCTTGCGGATGTCCTGAAGATCTATGGTGAGCGTTTAGGTGAGTTGAATACTGACGGCAGATTCAGGACCGTCCTCATCTTCAAGAACCGCGGGGTCGAGGCAGGCGCCACACTGAAACATTCGCATTCCCAGATCATGGCAATACCCGTGGTGCCCAACCTCATTACCGATGAGCTTTCAAGCTGCCGGGAGCATTTTCACCAGAGCGGACGGTGCATGATGTGCCGGATCATTGAGGATGAGACCCGGGAACGGGTGAGAGTCGTTGTCGAGGAAGACCGGTATCTGGTTTTCGCTCCCTTTTCTTCAAGTGTCCCTTTTGAGCTGCGCATTGTGCCCCGGGAGCATTGCCAGGATTTCTCCAGGATTGAGAGCGCTGACTTGTTACACCTGTCAGAGGTCATGAAGATGACCCTGAAGAGGTTGAACACTGCGCTGGCTGACCCACCCTATAACCTCATCCTTCATACCTCGCCCCCGCCGCCGGTGAACAAAGAGGACGGTCATGCCGGTTCCGTGGAGGATTACTATCACTGGTATTTCGAGCTGACCCCGAGGACCACAAGACTGGCCGGTTTCGAGCGGGCAACAGGTTTTTTCGTCAATCCGACCTCGCCGGAAGAAGCAGCCCAAATCCTGAGAAATATCGAAATTTAGACTGATAATTCTCAGGATTTGGATCCAATATCCAAGACCCAAAATCCAAAATTAAGCGCATGTCATTGCGAGGAGGCCCGTACTATAGGGCCGACGTGGCAATCCCGGCCAGTTGAGATTGCGTCACCCACCAGTCGGTTCGCAATGACCCCTCCTCGCCCCCCTGGAGGAGCCATCCTTGACCTATACCCACACCTATTCTAGAATAGAAAAGTTTTCCTGTAGTTTGATCTGAAAGGAGACGATGTGAAGGCCGTTGTCATGGCGGGAGGGTACGGTACCCGGTTGAGGCCGTTGACTGTGAAGTTGCCGAAACCGATGATACCTATTGCCAACCGGCCCATGCTCGAACATATCGTACTCCTGCTGCGTGAGCACGGGCTTGACGACATCGTCATGCTCACCTATTTTTTCCCCGATACCATCGAAGAGTATTTCGGTGACGGTTCCGCATTGGGAGTGAAAATATCCTACCGTCAGGATCCGCCGGGCGGACTGGGCACCGCCGGAGCGGTCAGGAACGTAGAGGACCTCATCGACGGTCCCTTCCTGGTCATCAGCGGCGATGTGATAACAGATTTCGATCTCACCAGAGCCATGGATTTCCACAGCGGTCGGGATGACCTGACCACCATGGTCCTGACCAGGGTTCATAATCCGTTACCTTTCGGAGTGGTCATCACAGACGATGATGACAGGGTCGCTCGATTTCTCGAGAAGCCATCCTGGGGAGAGGTGTTCAGCGACACCATCAACACGGGGATCTACATCCTCGAACCGGAGATTTTCGATCTGATACCCAGAGGAGTCCAGAAGGATTTTTCCAAGGATATATTCCCCGCCCTCCTGGAACAGAGGACTCCCCCGGGAGCCTTTATCGCTGAGGGCCACTGGAAGGACGTTGGCAATGCCGTGGAGTATCTCCAGGTCCACAGGGAAATCGCCACGGGTACTGTCGGACTGGACATACCTGGAGAGCAGGCCAACATAGACGGGGCCACGGTTTTCCTCGGGGAAGGCTGCACCGTCCACCCGGGTGCACGTCTGTCGGGGATGGTCGTTGTGGGAAATGGAGCCATCATCGAGGACGAAGCCCGGGTCAGGGATTGTTTCATAGGTTCCGGCTGCAGGGTCGGCTCCCGAGTCCGGATGCGCGCGTCGGTGCTGTGGGATGACGCGGAAGTCGAGGATGGTGTATTTATCGCCGGCAGTGTCCTCGGCGGTAGAACCAAAGTCAAGATGAGGGCAAACATCGAGGAGGGCTCTATCCTCGGTGAGGACTGCATCATCGGGCGGGGCAGTATCGTCAGGGCGGGTGTTCGTGTCTGGCCGGACAAGGTGGTGGAGGACGATGCCGTTCTCTCCACACACTTTGTCTGGGGGACAAGGTGGAGAGGGACCCTCTTCACCTCTGGAATTATCAGAGGATTGTCCAACAAGGAGATCACACCGGAATTCGCGGCCCGGCTCGGAGCCTCCTTCGGGGCGACCCTGCCCGAAAAATCGGTGGTTTCCATGTCGCGCGGAATGCACCGTGCCGCACACATGATCAATGAGGCTTTGTCGTCCGGGGTCCTTTCCGTCGGGGTTGACGCTCAGGATTACGGCGTCACTCCAATTCCGGTATCCCGCCATCAGATGGCAGGCCAGGGAGCCGTTGGCGGCATACATGTCCGTAGATCTCCCTCAGACCCGGAGACCATGGAGCTGCGTCTTTTCAGGGAGGGTGGCCGGGAATTGACAACCGCTGAAAGAGACGAGGTCGACCGCCTGTTTTTCAGAATGGATTTCCGCCGAGCCAACACGGAGAACTCCGGGGAATTGACCCATCCGTATTACGGGATCGATTCCTACGTGAAAAGCTATCTCAAGATGCTGGATATAGCTGCTATGGCCAGGGCAAGCATGCGGGTGGTTGTTGATTATTCCAACGGCAGCACCCTCAAGGTTTTGCCCTCCCTTCTGGGGAGGACGACGGCTGATATTATCTCTCTCAATGCCCATCTGGATGAGGAGAGAGAAATTCGCACCACCAAGGAGTTCGACAGGGCTGTCAGGCACATTACAGATGTCGTAAAGGGTCTGAAGGCCAATCTGGGTGTGATGATCAGCGCAAGTGGAGAGAGCATGTTTCTCATCGATGAAGGGGGAAGATGGATCGATGGAGGCAAAATGCTCCAGGTCATGTCGCTCCTGGTCTTCATGACCGAGAAGAACGGACGAGTGGCCGTCCCCGCAAGCGCCAGCGGAAATCACGAGAAGATCGCCGCTCAGAACGGGGGAGTTGTCATTCGTACTCCCATTCACCCTGCCGCTATTCTGGATCGTGCCGTTGAGGAAGAGGCCTTCATGGCCGGGAACACAGAGGGAGGGTTCGCCTTTCCCGATTTTCATCCCTCATTTGACGCCATGTTCAGCCTTGGAAAGCTTCTGGAGATGCTGGCAATGACAGGCAGCTCTTTGGGTGATCTCGTGGATTCCCTTCCGGATGCTTTTCTCGAACACAGTATCGTGCCGTGTGCCTGGGAAGTGAAGGGACAGGTCATGAGGCGCCTGGTCGAGGAACTGGGCGAAAAAGCCAAGGGGATCGAGGGGGTCAAATTCGATGATAACGGCGGGTGGATCCTGATCTATCCCAGCTCCAATCACGCCTGTTTCCATATATTCGCGGAAAGTTCCGGTTTGGAAAATGTGCGGGAGGTCGTTCGCAAGTGGTCCAGAAAAGTCGAGGAGATGCAGTCTTGAGCAGGACTACCCGGAGGGTGCTCACATTTCTGGTCATTGCCGCGTTGACAATTGGTGCCTACAGTTTTGTCGGCGAACGGGGATTTTACCGACTGGTTAAAATGAAGCAGCGCCGCAACAACCTCAACGCCACGGTAGACTCCCTCCAGAAAAAAAATACGGAACTGGCCGGAGAGATAGACAGGTTAAGATCCGATCCCGTCACTCTGGAGGAGCTGGCGAGAACGAAACTGGGGATGGTGCGTCCCGGAGAGGTCGTGTACATCTTCCCCGAGAAAACCGGAGACGAATAGAAGTGAGAGCCGCTGTCAGGTGGCCTCAGGCGGGTGATGTTCTTCGCCTTCTCCTCTTTCTGCTGTTTGCCTACCTGGTTTTTCCCACCCCCCTGGATGGGTTGGATTGGCTGCCGCTTCATCTGACCGCCGCCGGCGCCATACTCATATTGGCCATTGCTGTCGATGTCAGTCGATCCGGCTTCAGATCTCTGAAGTTCTCACAGACCTTTTATATCACACTCTACGCCGCCGCCGGACTGGCTGTGAAGATCGGCATGGATCATGTAGACTTTATTCCCCTCATCTTTTTTGTAGTCTTTCCCGTCACACTATTCGCTCGCGATTTCAGATATTTCTGGATACCGTCCGCCGTCCTTGCCGGTGTCGCACTGGGCCGTTTTCTCTTTCATTCGGAAACAGCCCTGCTCTCCTGGACAGGCCTGTTTTTTCTATTCAGCCTGATCCTTGGACGGATCATGTCCCGGGATGCCCTTCGTTTCGATAATCTGAAGGAAATCCATCAGCGTCTTCTCGACGATGCAAGGGATATGGGGTGGCGGATCAGGGATCAGGACGGGCTCGAGGTTCTTTCCCGGCGCAAGCAGATGGAGATTTCCGCGGCCCTGGAGGAGGACGCACTGCTCCAGGGATTCATGAGAATGGGATGTTACCTGATGAATGCTGTGTCCGGGATCCTTCTCATCCCTGACGAGCACAAAGGATACAGGATCAGGGCCGCCACGGTATCCAGGCTGTACTCAAAATCGGTAAAGAACGGCTCTGTTTCCGGTGAAAAGGGGATCATCCACCTTGCGCGCGAACACGGCGGTTTGCTGATCCAGTCGGATCTGAGGCCAGGAGCAGTGACGATCCCGTTTTACAGTGAAGAGGTTCCGGTGCGTTCCATCCTGGTGAGGATCGTGACCTCGCCGTCCACCGGGGAGGAACAGGCGGGTGATGGGGATCAGCGGATTCAGGGCGTGGTGTATTTTGACAGTACGGAGCCTGATGCGTTCGAAAAGAATGAAGCCCTGATCAGCCGTCTGGATATTTTCTGCGAGATGCTGTCACAGATGATGGATACAGGGTCCCTGCTCAGAAGAGTTACCTGGGATGTGCGATCTAAATTAGCCATTGCAGGATATGCTGAAAAACTCACCAGGACCCTGGATCCCCTGATGATTGCCAGGGAAGCCGTTGACACGATCATAAAGGGTGTTCCCAAATGCGATGGGGCCGTGTTTCTTCTCAATGATGAGGATGTTAAGGTTGTCTACTCTGAGGGAAAATCAGTCGAGGGGCTCGAGGGAACGGTCATTCCCGGGGACATGTCGAGTCAGATCGGGCTTCTCATCAGGAACAGGAGTGAAATTGTTTTCGGCCGGGTGCGCACTAAACCGGCTCCGTTTTTTCACCGCAAGGAAAGCCTGGGGCGCATCGTCTCCTTTGCCGCCATACCCAGTCTGACGGAAAAAGAGGGTGAGGATCAATTGATGGCAGTCCTCGTGGGTGTTTCATCAAATCCCGATGTGTTCAACGCCGACGCAGTGAAAGACCTCAGGGTTATCGCGGATATAACAGCTCAGGCCGTGGATAACGCAATGGCTCACAGGGAGGTTGATCGGCTGTCCAGGCTGGACGGTCTGACCGGTCTGTATAACCACAGAACCTTTCAGTGGATCCTCGATCAGAGGATCGAGAGGATCGGACGTGATTACGGAAAGTCCCTCGCGGTAATCATGGTGGATGTGGACTTTTTCAAGGATATTAACGACACGTATGGTCATCCTGTAGGGGATGAGGTTCTACGGGGTCTGGCCGACAGACTGAAAGATAGTGTCAGGGATCTGGACCGTGTCGCCCGGTATGGTGGAGAGGAGTTTGCCGTTATCCTTGACAATGTGGATCTGAAAGAGGCAGATAAGATCGCTGAGAAGCTGAGGTCGGTTGTGGAGTCGTCCGGAATCAACACCACGTCGGGGCCCCTCTCTTTGACGGTGAGCATGGGCTATGCCATTCTGGCGAAAGGTGACAGCACGAGCAAGCAGGAACTCCTGGACAGAGCCGACAAGGCTCTTTACCAGGCCAAGAAACAGGGACGGAACCGGGTTGTGGGATGGGATGAGCTTGTTTAGTGCGAGGGGGCGGGGTTGAGTATCGAGGTAACGAGGTGTCGAGGTAACGAAGTGGCGACCGGAAGAAGTCATTGCGAATCACGCCGTTGCCGTGATGAAGCAATCCCGGCAAGCTGAGACCGCCGCGGTCGCCAAACGCCTCGTCTGAATAGGAGGCCTCGACAGTCCGGGATTGCCGCGTCCCGTTGGTCCTCGCAATGACAAGCGCTTGATTTTGGATTTTGTCCCTCGACTTTGCTCGGGATCCTGAGCCTGTCGAAGGAGATCTTGGATTTTGGATTGGATTTTGGAACCTCAAACCTCAAACCTCAAACCTTGAACTTTATACCTTGACCAACGGGAGGTACCAAACATGCTCAAAGCCGCAGCCATTCAATTTTCCAGCAAGGGAGATTGTGAGGCCAATGTCGATAACGCACTGGAACTTGCGGATCTCGCTGTCGACAGGGGTGCGAAGCTTCTGGCATTCCCTGAGCTGTGTACGACCAGATGGTTCGCCTATCTCATGCGTCAGGGCAATTTCGATCTGGCAGAGACGGTCCCGGGTCCGACCACCGATCGGATCTGTCGTTTCGCCGAGGAAAAAGATGCTGTTGTCGTCTTCCCTTTGTTTGAGAGGGGAGGCAAGGGAAAATATTACAACAGTGCTATGGTTGTCGATGCCAATGGCGCTCTTCTGGGTGTGTACAGGAAGAATCATGTTCCCAATGTGACCGGATGGCATGAGAAGTTTTATTTTCTGCCGGGAGATCTCGGATTCCCTGTTTTTAACACGAAGGTAGGCAAGATCGGGGTGCAGATAAGCTGGGATGTGTTCTTCCCTGAGGGTTCCCGGATTCTTGCCCTGAAAGGAGCGGAGCTTGTTGTGGTTCCCACGTCCAGTGCACACGTCAGCCATGACAGATGGGAGAGGATGATCGCCGGCAATGCCATTTCCAACGGGATGTTCTTCCTGAGGGTCAACCGTGTCGGCAGGGAGGATAAGCAGTCTTTCTATGGAAAGAGTTTCTGCATGGATCCCCACGGTGAACTGATTCACCGGCCGGCGGGTTCAAGGGATTCGGTCCATCTGACAGAGGTGGATCTCGATTTGGTCAGGAAGACGAGAAACGAATGGGCTTTTTTCCGGGACCGAAGGGAGAAGATCTACGAGGGTCTGGGATCCCGTCTGAAGGGCGCCGACAATCTGGGGCTGCCGGCAGTAAACTACTCCGGTAAAAAGAACTGCGACTAGGAGCCAGTTGAAGGGTTCGTTCCTCTTTGCTCCGAACGATTCTTCACTTTGTGGTTCCCGGGAACTGCGGTGACAGGCGCTTGTCATTGCGAACCGGCTGGTGTGTGAAGCAATCCCGGGAAGATGAGACTGCTTCGGTCGCCAGACGCCTCGCAGTGACAGACGCAGGGATA
>QIEJ01000090.1 GCA_003228585.1 Pseudomonadota bacterium | reverse complement strand
GCCCATCACCAAAGTCGGTTGAGACCTTGTTAACATGGATCAAAGTTCACTTTTGTCCCTGTCAACAAGGCTCAACAGCGGATTTCGGTGAAATCCCTCTCCCTCGGGAGAGGTTTGGTGAAGGGGCTGCAATTTCTTTTAAGAACACGCGCCTTCGGGCCTTCGGGCCCAGGGAGCACTCTTGGCGTCCTTTGCGGACTTGAGCGAATCACGCCTGGAGCGTGATGAGCGGGCGTGAGAAAGGGTTGGAATCTGAAATCCGGGACCCTGCAGGTACTCATTTCCCGGATGAACCATATTTCATATGTTGAAATACGGAGTTATTCACTGATCTCTGATCTATATACTCTGAGACTATCCGGCGCAGGATAGAAATGTGGTTTTTTTGCAACACATTTGTCTTGTTGTGGTGATCCAGGATGTTATACTCTTGCCAACATCAGGTAAATAACTGTATCGAGGTTCTCATTATCACCACACCCCGTTACCTCCATACTTCGATACATGATGACTAAAAGGAATCACGAGACCCGGGACTTGATACAAACTTTGATCAATAAACTGTGCCATAGCCGGTTTACGGAATCGCTGTTTTCCTTCTGATAATCAGCTTGCCCTCTGCTGTATCCGCCGCCAAGCCGGAACCGATCATCTCCACCATCAGGGTGGCACAGGGTGAGGACCACGTTCTTTTGTCCGCCACCCTCGATCCCCACCTTGACGAGGAAATGAAGGAGGCTGTTCGAGCGGGAGTGCCCCTCAAGTTCCGATTCAAAGTAAAGTTGACAAGGAAAGGCTCGCTTCTCGGCGAGAAAGTCATCCGCAATGAGGACCTGATGCACACACTGCAGTACAACCCTATCAAGAAACTCTATCAGTTCAGAGGCGAAGGGTACGGTGAGGTTGTTGAAAAAACAACACGGGAGGAAGAGGAGGCCCTCATGTGGATGACGGGTATTTCAGACTGGCCCCTGTATCCGCTCAGGGATCTAAAGCGCTCTGTTCGCTACAGGGTCAGGGTTATGGCTACCCTGAGGTCTGTAGAGCTGCCCTCGGTGCTGGGATATCTTTTCTTCTTCACCACCATTTTCAACAGCGAAACGAACTGGAAACAGCTGGATTTCACCTATTAGGCGGGAGATACGGTGAAGAAGCGATTCTACAGGATTACTGATGCCAGAACCCGGTGGACAGTTGTTATCCTCCTGCTGCTGTTCATCGGGATGGTTATCTACTTCGGCAACAGATACCGCTTACTTCAGCTGGACGACCCCAGGGGAGGAAACCTCTTTGTATTCTTCCTGATCAACATCAATGTTCTTCTCCTGACGACCCTCATCTTTCTCCTGGCTCGTAATGCCCTTAAACTTTTTTACGAGGGCAGGAAAAAGGTCTTCGGTTACCACCTCAGGACGAAACTGGTCCTGATATTCGTGGGTTTTTCCCTGATTCCCACTCTTCTTCTCTTTTTTGTTGCCGAAGGTTTCATAAGCGACAGCATTGAATACTGGTTCAACCTCGATGTCGAAAAAGTGGTGGCCGGCTCTGTAGCCGTCTCTCAGGACTACTACTCCACCATGACGGACCGGGTTCGCGTTACAGCCCAGAGGGTGGCGGACCGCCTGGGGGAGGTTCAGAGCGGTCCGGCTCTCGACGAAGCCCTGGCACGTCTTCGTCGTGATTATTCACTGTCAGATATCGAACTTTTCAATGAGGAAGGAGAACCAGTTGCCAGGTCATGGGATGGAGTCAGTCCTCAGGGCATAACATCCCGGGACAGCAGCCTGGTCCAGAACGCTCGGGTTGGACGGGTTATTGACGGGATCGAGAGGGCCCAGAAGGGCGAGTTCATAAAAGGAGCCGCTCCATTACGGGTCCCCGGAGGTCAGGGAGCCGTAATCGTGACCCTTCATATGCCAGAGGCGTTGAGGATAACCGTGGAGGACCTGGCAAGGACCTACCGGGGGTACACCGAGATGAAGCTCCTGAAACGTCCGATAAGGGCCAACTACAAGATGTACCTGCTTCTGCTCACAATGTTGATCCTCTTTTCCGCCTCCTGGCTGGGATTCTATCTTGCCAGGGGGATAACGGTTCCCATTGGTAAACTGGCCGAGGGTGCCGAAAGGGTAGCGGCGGGTGACCTCTCGGCCCGTGTTATTGATGTTCAGGCAACCGATGAGATAGGCATTCTGGTTGAGGCATTCAACAACATGACAGAGGAGTTGGAAATGGGAAGGCGCCGTCTCGAGCAGGCACACGGTGATCTCGAGATGGCGTACCTGGAGAACGAACAGAGACGCACCTATATTGAAACGGTTCTGAAAAGCGTGGGAACCGGAGTCGTCTCCATAGACCTTCAAGGAAGGATAAACACCTATAACAGCGCAGCCGAGGTGATGTTTTCCGTAAAACCTGATGAGGTTCTAGGCAGAAAGTTCAGCGAAGTCCTCAGTCCGGAGCACGTCCGGGTTGTGGACATGATGTTCAGGGAAGTTGGCAAAGCCAGGGAGAAGTCGGTCAGAAGAGAGATCCCCATCGTTGTGCGCGGAATGCCAATGATCCTCCTGGTGAACATCAGTATCCTGCATGATGTTGACGGAGAAACTATCGGTTATGTTCTCGTCATGGAAGATATGACAATGCTCGTCAACGCCCAGAAAAAAGCCGCATGGTCGGAGGTGGCAAAGCGTATAGCTCACGAGATAAAAAATCCCCTTACCCCCATCAAGCTTTCAGCTGAAAGGATCAGAAAAAGGCTCCTGGACAACCTCAACGAGGAGGAGGGAAAGATCCTCCGCGAAAGCGTCGACTCCATCATCAGGGAAGTGGAGGGCATGAAGGGGCTGGTGGACGAGTTCTCCCGGTTCGCCCGTCTGCCGGTTTTGAACCCCGTTCACGGTGATATCAATGAAGCCGTTGAGGAAGCAATCCTGCCTTATCGGCACAGCAGATTACCCCTGGAAAGGATCAACCTGGACCTTGAGACGAATCTACCGGTCATAAGTTTCGACAGGGAACAGATGCACAGGGTCCTGAAAAATCTCATCGAGAACGCCATAAAGGCTGTCGAGGACAGGGAAGAAGGAACTGTTGCGGTTTCCACCAGGGTGCTGAAGAATCTAGGAGTTGTGGAGATAAATGTGTCCGATGAAGGGATGGGTGTACCAGTGGAACACCGTGAGCGGATCTTCGAGCCGTATTACACCACGAAGGAAAAAGGTATGGGCCTTGGACTCGCCATCACAAAGAGGATCATTGAAGAGCACGGTGGTGTTATTTTCTACAGAGAGAACAGGCCCAGGGGCAGTGTCTTTTCTGTGAGAATACCCGTGGACATTGATCCCGGAAGGCGTGTCTGACCCATGAGAGGAAGGTGATCCTTTGAAAGACAAACCAATGGGCGGTGTAGTGCTTGTCGTGGATGACGAGAAACGGGTTCGGGAAAGTGTGAGGGCTATTCTGGAGGATGAGGGATACTCTGTTCTTGAAGCGGATGACGGCGAATCGGCCCTGAGCAAGGTGGCGGAAGACCGGCCGGATGCAGTGCTGCTGGACGTGTGGATGCCCGGTATCGACGGTATTGAAACCCTTAAAGGGATCAGGCAGCAGGACCAGGATCTTCCCGTGATCATCATGTCGGGACATGGAAACATTGAAACGGCGGTAAGCGCTACCAAGCTTGGGGCATACGATTTTCTGGAAAAACCGCTTTCCCTGGATCGTTTGAACCTGGTTCTTCGAAACGCTCTCAGTCAGAGGAAGCTTGTTGAAGAGAACCGGGCTCTGAGGGATTCCTTCAGGAAGGGGAGTGACCTTGTAGGACACTCACTGGCGATGAAAGAGATCCTGGACCAGGTGAAGATAGTCGCTCCGACCCATGCATCGGTTCTCATTACAGGGGAAAACGGCACCGGAAAGGAGCTTCTGGCAAGGGAAGTCCATGCTTCGTCCCACCGCATCCAGGGACCTTTTGTGGCGGTCAACTGCGCAGCGATTCCTGACAATCTTATTGAGAGCGAACTGTTTGGTTACGAGAGAGGGGCTTTCACCGGCGCCACATCGAGGAAAAAGGGTAAATTCGACCTTGCCCATCGAGGCACGTTGCTTCTTGACGAGATTGGAGACATGAGTCTGGCAACCCAGGCGAAGATTCTCCGCGTCCTTGAAGATCAGGTTTTTCAGAGGGTGGGAGGAAATCGGGATGTCGAGGTTGACGTCCGGATCATCGCGGCGACCAACAAGGATCTGGCGCTGGAGATCGCGGAGGGCCGCTTCAGGGAGGATCTGTTCTTCCGGCTGAACGTCTTTCCGTTCCACATCCCTCCCATCAGGGAAAGGAAAGAGGACATAATGCCTCTCCTGACCACTTTTGTAGAGGAGTTCGGCAACTCCTATTCAAAGCCGGATCTAGTCTTTTCCACGGAAGCTGTGAGGTTAATGACCGCATATCAGTGGCCCGGCAACATCCGGGAACTCAGAAATGTTGTGGAGAGGATGGCCATCCTCTCCACGGGACGGATTATAGAGGCTGATCTGATCCCGGAATCCATCAGCCGGGGTAAACCTGCAGTGCATGACATGGATATGGATTCGAAGGAAGCTGACTATCGCAAGGCCAAAGAGACCTTTGAAAGGGAATTTTTCCGCAGGAGGCTTGAGAGAAATGAGTGGAACGTGTCGCGGACCTCGGTGGAAGTCGGACTTGAAAGAAGCAACCTTCACAGAAAGATCAAACAGCTCGGCCTGGTCAATCCTGAAAAGGGGAGTGGAAATGGTTAAGGAAAGAAAAAGTATTGAAGGAGCCATAGAGGCCCTGCTGGATGTGAACCTTGGAGTAAAGAATGAGGAGCGGATCCTTGTTCTGGGTGACCGGAGTGAGGATGTCATGGAGCCCGGCCTGGCCCCCGAAGTGGGAGACCTGGTCAAGAGGATGCGCAGGGACACATCATTAGCGATATATCCATCCACAGGACGAAGCGGTGTGGAACCGCCCTTCGAAGCCTGGGAGGCGGCATTTGGATCCAAAACAGCCCAACATCTATCCGAAGAGGGGATCCTTGAACGCCTTATAGCAAAGACTGCCTCCGAGAATGACCTGCAACTGGCTGAAGAGATCGCCCGAAATGCCGATGCTGTTGATGTTGTGATTGCCCTGGCTCATCACTCCACAAGCCATACCGCTTTCAGAAAGCTGCTAACCCGGTCGGCAGGGGTTCGATATGCCAGTATGCCCCATTTTCACAGGGATATGTTCTTCGGATCCATGGATGTAGACTGGCACAGGCTTGCTGACTCCACGCGGGCCCTGGCAAGAGCTGTTGAGGGTGTGGATCTGTTCGAGGTCAGGGCCGATAACGGGAGCGATATTACCGTGGAGGTATCAGGCAGAAAGATCAACGCTGATGACGGTATCCTCACCGAAGCAGGGTCCTTTGGAAACCTCCCCGCCGGCGAGGTTTTCCTTGCCCCGGTGGAGGGAACCGCCGAGGGAACCATGGTTATTGAGTGGGGCCCAACAGGGAAACTGGGCTCCCCGCTGACGGTTACCCTGGAGAAGGGGAGGGCAGTTTCTGTTGCCGGAGAAAACCCTGTCGATGTGAAATGGCTCGAGGGTCTTTTGGCAGCCCATCCGGATAACAACAACATCGCCGAGCTTGGCATCGGTACCAACCCGGGAGCGACCCGACTCGACAGCATCCTGGAGTCTGAAAAGATCCTTGGCACTGTTCACATCGCCTTCGGAGATAACCACACCTTCGGCGGAAATATCGTTGCGCCTTTTCACCTGGATTTTGTCATCTACAATGCGAGCCTGACGGCAGTATGGGAAACGGGTGGGGGACGTCGGGTCATCCTGTCTGACGGCCGGCCGGGATGGTAGCCGCCTTAAACAGGTATCGGGGTGTCGAAGTGACGAGGTGAAAAGGGGGAAGAGGAGACGTAAATAGCGATTTGTACAATGGTCAAGGAATAACACTGTCAATACTTAGAAGTTCCATTTAAAGCTCATCCCAGAAATGAGTACCTGCTGGGTTCCAAATCCAGAATCCAAAACATTCTCACGCCCGTTCCCTTCGGTCACTCAAGCCGCAAAGGACGCCAAGAGTGCTCCCGGGGATCAGAAGCGCGTGTTCTTAAAGGAAATTGTATCCCCCTCACCAAACCTCTCCCTCAAAACAGCCACCCTACCGAATTCTTCCCGTGAAACCTTGATCTTAGCCTTTCTCTGTGCCTTCGATGACTTGTGGTGGGTCAACTTTCCAGGCTCATACGTAAAACCATCCAGGTACGCTTAACCCGAAAGACCCGAAAATTTATTGGAAGGCACATTTTTTGTTGACAAAGTGACTCATCGGTCATATTTTGACCCGCAAGTCAATCCTGAGAAAATGGAGATGGGCAATGAATAACAGAGTCACTCTGAAAGAGGCTGGGAGGGGAGCGCGAAGATCGGCCTTGATGAATGCCGCCGGAACCCTTATCGCGGATGTCGGATACGAAGGGACGACCATTGAAGCCATCGCCCGGAAGGCCGGCATGGCCAAGGGTTCTTTCTATTTACACTTTGAAAGCAAGGAGGAGATATTCCGGGCACTCATCGAGGATGCCAGCGAAAGGATCATAGAGAGGATAAGCGCTGTCGAAAGGAAAGGGGGATCCATTCAGAACATGCTGAACGATATAGCAGGGATTATCCTGTCCTTTCATCTCGGGTCCGGTCATCCATGGTTCTTCATCCTCATGGAGAAAGGGATCGAGCGGCAGAAGGTCATAGAGCATTTCTATGACAAAAGGAAAAAGGTCATAGACATTATCAGCGGAATTCTTTGCAAGGGGATGGCCGAAGGGAAAGTCGTCGATGATGACCCGGACAGGCTTGCGTCCCTGTTTATTGGATGTATCAACGGAACTGTGGTGCGGGGGTGTTGTTCGCCCGAGGAGATATCACCCGATCATGAAGCCTTGTGGATCGTGAAGCGATTCCTGTGGGGATCCGGCATCGGAGAGGGGGGCGAGGCATGAGATCCGGGCGGATCACTATTTCTATCCTGCTCCTCCTTTTCTTTGGTATCCCCAGGGCCGATGCGGATAGCGTCCTCACGATGGAAGAGGCTTTCAGGCTGGCACTCCAGGCCAACGAACAGATCCAGATCGCCGAACAGGATCTCGTCCAGGGCAGACTTCTCACCAAGAGGGTCATCACCATCCTGATTCCCAGACTTACGGCAGATGCGTCCTGGGAGAAATTCTATTACCCGGATAATCCCAACTTTGACACCGGCAGATGGGGGCTGAAACTGGACCAGACCCTTTTTGCGGGGGGACGGGTCTGGATCGCCCGTAAAGGGGCATTGTACACGGTCAAGGCTGCCGAGTACGGGCTGTCCTTCGCGAGGGAGACCGTTCTCCTTCAGGTCCTCTCCAGAATGTACAACATTCTCCTGGCCCGGAAGGTCATCGAGATCGACCTGGACCGGATTGACCGGGTGAAGGAGCAGATGAGGTCGGCACAGGCCCGTTTTGATGTGGGCGAATCGCCTGTAACCGATATCCTCTCGGCCAGGGTTCAGCTTTCCAACGCGGAACTGTCTCTCGTGGAGTCGCAGAAGGACCTCGCTCTCGCCCGGCGCCGGCTCCAGGATCTCATCGAGATGCCTGTACCGGATACCATTTCCACGCCGCCGGATGTCGATGTTCCACAGCTTGATATCATCAATCTGAACCGTATCGCGGTTAATGACAGGAGCGATCTGGCCCAGGGCCGGGAGTTGGTCCGCATTTCAGAACAGGAAGCGAAACTGGCATCAGCGGGAAGAAGGCCTGATCTGAAGCTCCGCGGCACCTATGACGATTACACCGAAGATGTGCCGTTTGTGCCCGACTCCACTCTGTCCCTGACCCTGTCCTGGCCCTTTTTCCAGGGAGGGCAGGTCAGTCTGGATTCCAGAGAAGCCTACTCGAGGGTCAGACAGGCCGAGGAGGGCTACAGCCTTCAGGTCAAAAATGCGCTTTACCAGGTCGAGGAGGCTATGAGAAAGCTCGAGGCCCTCGAGGCCCAGAAGGATCTGGTCAAAGCCAGCCTGGAGAATGCCCGGGAAAATTTCCGTTTGCAGAGGCTCCGGTTTGACCTGGGCGACGGGACGAGCCTGGACACTCTGGCAGCGCAGCTTACCCTGACGGAGGCGGAGAACCTGGATGTGACCCACAAATATCAGACACGGCTTGCGCGCGCCGGCCTGCTATATTTT
The DNA here is from genome assembly GCA_003228585.1 of Pseudomonadota bacterium. Lineage (GTDB taxonomy): Bacteria > BMS3Abin14 > BMS3Abin14 > BMS3Abin14 > BMS3Abin14 > SZUA-204. The sequence goes on along the minus strand of QIEJ01000090.1, from coordinate 10,968 downwards.
ATCGGTCAACTGAAACCGGATGCTCTCGGGATGTCCTACGGGATGGGAGGAGAATCGCAATGATTACAGGTAACCGGACAACCCTCGGTGTCGTGATGCTGATCCTTGGCATCCTGACCGGCCTGACGTCATGTCAAAAGGGTGGGGGCAAAGCGGCTGCCGAGCTCCCCTCCGATCAAACGCACCCCGAGATAAGGTCCACGAACATTTCGATCCAGAGGCTTGTGCCGGAGACAGTTGAGGAGGTTTTTACCCTCCCCGGAATCCTTGAGGCATGGGAAAATCTTACACTTTCCCTTGAACAGTCGGGCCTTATCACGTGGATCGGCCCCAAAGAGGGAGACCGGCTCATGGCGGGGCAGGCCATTTTAAGGATCGACCAGAACACCCTGAAGAGCAACCGTGACCGCGATCAGATCGAATATGATCTGAAAATGAAGCACCTCGAAAGGCTCGACCAGCTCCTCAAAGAGAAACTGGTCAGTCAGAAGGCGTATGACGATGCCCTCCAGGGGGTGGAGATCGCCAGGGCCAAATTAAAACAATCCGATATCGCCCTCGAGAAGACCACCCTTGTCACCCCTATAGACGGGATCCTCGACGATCTTCTGGTGGACCGTGGAGAGTACGGAACGGTGGGTACCCCGGCGGCGGTGGTGGTCCAGGTTGACCGGCTGAAAGTGTTGGTGGATATTCCCGAGAAAGACGTCACCGCCACCAGGGTTGGGAACAGGGTCAGGGTCCTTCCCTCGGAGGTCAAGGGAAGCGAGGGGAGAGGCATGCCCGGTGATGTGATCTACGTCAGCTATCTCGCCGACAAAATGACGCGAACCTATCTTGCCAAGATCGCCATCGACAATAAAACCAGATTGTTGAGGCCGGGTATGATCGTGCGAGTCAGGTTTATCAGGCGTATCCTGAAGGACGTCCTTTCCATCCCTCTTTACGCGGTGATCGACCGCGACGGTGAGAAGTTCGTGTTCGTTGCGGAAAACGACACAGCCGTGGAACGTCAAGTGCGGCTCGGTCCCATCATTAACGGCAACGTTGTGGTCTTCGGGGGGGTCCGGCAGGGTGAGGATCTCGTCATCAAGGGGCAACAGCTGCTTACAGACGGTAGCCCGGTAACCGTCGTGGAAGGTTAGGCGGCCCATGCTCATCACCGACGCAGCCGTATCCAGGCGTAGCACCGTCTTCGCTCTCATGACCATTATTTTTATCGCCGGCCTTTTCAGTTACATCACACTGCCGCGCGAATCGAATCCGGACATAACCATCCCCGTCATCATGGTGCAGACGACCTATGAGGGAGCGGCCTCGGAGGACGTTGAAAACCTCATCACCCTGCCCCTGGAGAGGAAACTGAGGGGCATCAAGGACGTCAAGGAGATCCGTTCAGTCAGCGCCGAGGGATCCTCCATGATAGAGGTGGAATTCGACACCGACGTCGAGATCAACGAGGCGAGACAAAGGGTCAGAGACAAGGTCGATGAGGCGAAGGGGGACCTGCCGGGGGATCTGGAGAACGATCCTTCCATCATCGAGATCAACCTTTCCGAATGGCCCATAGTCATGATAGCTGTGTCTGGGGATCTGAGCGAGCGCGTTCTGAAAAAAGTGGCCGAGATACTGGAGGATCGCATCGAGGAGATCCCCGGAGTTCTCGAGGTGGATGTTGTCGGCGCAAGGGAGCGGGAGATCCGGGTCGAGTTCGATCCGGACCGCATGGCCGCCTACAGGCTCAGCTTCACGGAGATCCTCGCCCTCGTTCAGAAGGAAAACGTCAACGTCCCCGGTGGAAGCATCGATCTGGGCAGGGGCAAGTACATGCTTCGGATCCCGGGTGAGTTTACGGATCCTGGTGAGATCGACAACCTGGTGCTTGTGGTCAGGAACGGCAAGCCTATCTACTTGAAAGATGTGGCCACCATCAGGGACACTTTCGAGGATGCCAGAAGCTATGCGCGGATAAACGGCCGGCCGAGCGTCACCCTCTCAGTGAAAAAACGCACTGGAGAAAATATCATAGAGGTCGCCGATCAGGTATTTGCCCTTCTTGACGCAGCCGCGCCAAAGCTTCCCCCCAGCATCCGCTTCACGGTTACCCTGAACGAGTCCAAGGACATCAGCCGGATGGTCAACGAACTGGAGAACAGCATTCTGACGGGTCTCGTGCTGGTTCTCTCGGTTCTCTTCCTTTTCCTTGGAATCAGGAGCGCCATCTTCGTGGCTCTGGCCATCCCCTTTTCCATGCTCATCTCCTTCGCCGTTCTCCAGGTCATGGGCGTCACCCTCAACATGGTCGTGCTCTTCTCGCTCATCATTGCCCTGGGAATGCTGGTGGACAATGCCATTGTCATCGTCGAGAACATCTACCGGCACATGCAGGAGGGTCAGGATCGTGTTACGGCCTCCAAGATTGCGGCCACCGAGGTGGGATGGCCCATTATCGCCTCCACCGTTACGACCCTTTGCGCTTTCGCACCCATGCTTTTCTGGCCGGACATCATGGGTGAATTCATGAAGTTTCTCCCCTTGACCCTCATCGTGGTCCTGTCCGCCTCCCTGTTTGTGGCTTTGGTCATCAATCCCGTCGTCTGCTCCACCTTCCTGAGGATCAGCAAGGGTAAGATGCAGGCGGTCAGGAAAGAATCCATGACCATAAAAGCCTATCGCCTGACCCTTCAACTGGCGCTGAAAAACGGGGTGAGCAAACTGGCGGTGATCCTGGTGGCTTTCGCCATGCTTTTCGGCACCGGTTTTGTCTATTTTGGATCGAATCCCAAAACGGAGCTGTTCCCCGACACCGATCCGAACCGGGCTATCGTTTCCATAAAGGCGCCCCAGGGCACCAACCTTGACACCACCGACCTCCTTGCCCGCAAAGTGGAATCCATCGTGACCGGGGAAGAGGACCTCAAATACATCACGGGAGAGGTCGGCGTCGGGTCCGGCTGGGGAAGCGCGGCCGAGTCCAGGCTTGCGCGGGTCTCTGTTGAATTTGTGGAAAGGGATGAGAGGAAGGAGAATTCCCGCGTCACCGTTGACCGTATCCGTGAATCCCTGAGGCACCTTTCCGGGGCTGACATAAAGGTTGAAAAAGAGCGCATGGGTCCTCCGGTGGAGGCACCCGTTGTCGTCAAGGTCAGGGGGTCGGACGTGAAGGTCCTCGAGGGTCTTGTCGAAGCGGTCAAGGAACTGATCAGCGACGTGCCGGGCCTCGTCGACGTGGAGGACGATCTTTCCCGGGCTAAACCCGAGATAACGATCAATGTCGATCGCGAAAAAGCATCCCTGCTGGGACTTTCCACCATCGAGATATCCAACACGGTCAAGGCCGCTGTCAACGGATGGAAGATCGGGGATTATCGTGAGGGTGAGGACGAGTTCGACATCATAGCGAGGCTTCCCGAGCGAAGCCGAAGGACCTTGAAACAGGTGGAAGGCCTGCTCATACCAACAAGGTTAGGGAATCCCATCCCCCTTTCTTCGGTGGCAACATTTGAGATGAGAAGTGGTTTTGGAGCCATCCGCCATCTGGATCAGAAGCGCCTTGTCAGGATAAAAGGCAACAACACCGGCCGCAGTTCCCTTGAGGTCGTACAGGATATCCAGGCACGCTTGAGGGCTCTCGAGCTGCCGACGGGTTATTCCATAGATTTCGGAGGTGATTACGAGGAGCAGATAAAATCCTCCGCTTTCCTGAGCAAGGCGTTCATTGTCGCCATTTTCCTCATCTTCATGGTCCTTCTCACCCAATTCAACTCCCTGGCCCAGGCATTTATCGTGATCTCTTCGGTGATCCTGTCTCTCATGGGGGTGTTCTTCGGGCTGTTCGTAACCGGCATGCCCTTCGGGATCATCATGACGGGGATAGGGATCATCTCCCTCGCCGGGGTCGTGGTGAACAATGCCATCGTCCTCATCGATTACATCAACCTGTTGAGGAAGAGCGGGATGGAGGTTTCCGAAGCTCTTGTCACGGCGGGCACGGTGCGTTTCCGCCCGGTCATGCTGACGGCTATTACGACCATCCTGGGATTAGCTCCCATGGCCCTGGGTATCAGTTTCGATTTCAAGAGCTTCAGTTTACAGGTGGGCGGGGAGATGGCACAGTGGTGGGGTCCCATGGCGGTAGCCGTAATCTTCGGCCTGGCTGTGGCTACGCTCCTGACCCTTCTGGTCGTACCGGTTCTCTACTCCCTGGCGGAGTCCATCTCCTGGGAAAAAATCGTCGCAATAAGGCTGCCGCGGTTTCGACGTCCCTCTCCAGAAAATTGAGGAGAACTGAAGGCCGCTTTACCAATCAAGTAACCGTCTTTCCCCCTCCAGGGCCCTGATCGATGTCACATCCTGGCTTACTTCAAGGCATCCTTCATACTTCCCGTCTTCATCCCTGATGGCGTAGTAGCGGATCAGGATAAACCTGTCGTCCCTCTGAATCCAGAAATCAGCGTTGTCCTTTTCCCCTTTACGGAAAGCATCGAGGATCTTCTGGACAATGTGAACGCTGTCCGGAGGATGACAGTTCTGAACTTCCCGGCCTATGATCCCCGCGCTACGTGGGAAGATCCGTTCCTTGTTGGCGGAATAGTATTGGACCTTGTCCCGGGAGTCCACGAATGTGATATCCAGAGGAAGGTTGGTCAGGACCAGATCAAGCTGTTTGGGTGTCAGGCCGCCAGTGGAGAGCCACAGGGGAGCTTCTCCGGACCCTCTTCGGGCTGGTGGCGCCTCAGCCATGGGGCCTTCCGCCGGTTCCCATCCAGTTTCCGGCTGGATGAGCGCGTAGCCTATCTCATCACTTCCGTCCAGGACCCTCTCCCAATCGGCATCTGAGAAGGTTTCCATGGCCATGGGGAACAGGATGTTCTCCTCCTTGTAGATCATGTCCGATATGGCGGTGGCCATAATCAGGCCGTCAGCAGCAGCATTTTTATGATTCCCCTCCTGAATGTGTTTCCTGAAATCTTTTATCAGTTGCCGAATGTCATCGTGGATGGCCCACATCACTTTAGAGGGGCCTGTTATTCCATGTTGTTCCAGAATTGGAAAGAGCTGGTTCTCCTTCCTCAGATAATGTTTATCGATCTCGGCCAGGTCCGGGATCAGAGCCTTGAGTTCCTCGATCCACTCCTGGAGGACGTTATCGTCAGGAGGCGCTTCCAGTTTGTCCAGACGGAATCGTATCCTGTCGTTGATTTCTCCGATGGCCTCGTTCTCCAGTCGGAAAGTGTGCACCGGATGGCCCGGAGTGACTTCCTCGGGTTCCTTGCCCTCGAAGGACTCGGCGAAAACCTGGACATGAACATCACACAGCTTCTTGATCTCGTTTTCTGAGATACCTTCCTTGATGAGGGACTGCTCCATCTCGGCGATCTCAGAAGCGGAAACCTCCTGGAGCAGTTGCGCGAATTTCTCCTTCTGTTCCTCAGGAGCCTTTCCCTCGTGAAGGCCGCGGATGATCTCCTTGAGGGTCTTAATGCGTTCGGCGCGCTCTTCCGGTGTCTGAGAGATCACGGCACTCTTTTCTTCGGATTTCCCGTGGATTATGGCCTCGGTGACCTTTCGGTGGAGTTCCTCGTAAGGGATGCCGCCCATCTCCGATGCATGCTCCATGGTCGCCAGCCGTCCAATAGTCTTGCGCAGGATCGGATTCCGGAGCTTTTTGAACTCAGGGTGAAGATTAATTAACACCTCCAGCAGGTGTGGATGTTCCTCGATGAGCTTCAGGATCTTCGTGTTTTTGTCGATCTTCAAAATTTTTCCCCTTTCATGATCAAGGATTTCAACTGTAATAATAGCAGGGAATCGTGTTCAGTGGGTTGATTGTTGTCAAAGAAAGGGGGAAAATTTTGGATCTTGGATCTTGGATAAGAAATCTACCTGGAATTTGAAAACCGGAATCCTGCAGGTACTCATTTCGCGGATGAACTGCCAATAATACCTTGACAACCCTCGAGATTTCAAACATGTACTTAGCATTAATAGCAGTATAAAATGACTTCGTTATCTTTACAGAGTTATTATTAATTATAAAAACGTAACCAGGAAGCAGGTACTTCAAAAAGGAGGGAGAAGATGAAGAGGTTATTTGCTGTTGTCCTGACCATGGCCCTGCTGGCCGCACCGGCGTGGGCTGCCGATGAAATCAGGTATAGCGGTTCGTCCATTATCGGAATGGCGGTCCTGGAGAACGGTGCCATGGCCGCCTTCGAAAAGAAGACCGGGATCAGGTTCGCCGGCTACGAGATTCCGGGTTCCGGCAAAGGCATGAAGGCCCTCATCGAGGGCCGGGCCACTCTGGGCGGAGCCTCACGGGCTCTGCACACAGCGGAAAAAAAGGCCAAGGTGCTGGGGACGATCATCGGGTACGATGCCATCGGAGTCTACCTGAACGCAGCCAACCCTGTCGAGGACATCTCCAAAGAGCAGCTCAAGGCCATCTTAACCGGCAAGCTCACCAACTGGAGTGAGGTTGGTGGTCCTGACGAACCCATCGTGGTCATCACCGAGATCCTGAGTGCCGGGCGGGCCACGGTGGACTGTTGCATCCAGAAAATGGTCATGGATGGCGCCGATTTTGGTACGGGATTCAGGACGATCGAACTTCCCAGAGACCAGATCGTGGAGGTCGCAAGGCAGCCATGGAGCATCGCTACGACCAGCGTGGGTCTGATAAGCGCGGTGACCCCGGAACAGGCAGGGAAGGTCAAATTCATCAAGGTGGATGGTATCGCGCCCAACGCCGAGAATATAGGATCGGGCACATATTTGATCTCCCGTCCGCTGGTGCTCGGCACAATTGGGATCCCCAGGGGAAATGTCAAGAAGTTCATCGATTTCATCCTCACCCCCGAGGGACAGGCCATAGTCGGCAAGAACTTTGTTCCCGTGCGTTTGTGACGGGAACGCACTGCTGACTCCGTCCGGCTGAGTGTGAATGCCTGGCCAGACGGGTCTTAGCCCCGGGGGCGGGGTCATTTGGGAGAGGACGCCATGAAAATATTATTGGGCAGATTGCGCCTGCCGACCGGTCAAAACCTTCCCATCCGCTACAAAATGGGGATGTTGGGCGTCTTCGTGGTCCTGGGTTTCATTACCATTATCATCCTGGGCTCAACGGTTATAGAGAAGGTCCGGATCGGTGGGGAGCTGTACAAGGAGATCGAACAGGCACATGAATTCCTGGAGATGATGGCCCAACAGAAATCTGACCTGAACCAGGTCCGGGCTGAACTGGGCTTCCTGATAGGGGTGGACAATCCCGACGTGGTCCAGTCGGTTCTCCAACGAATCGAGCCCTTGGCCGAGGAGGTAAACGACAGGTTTGAGAACATGCTGGCAAGGATTACAAACGAAGAGAAGGAACTGGCCCTTCTCGATGCTCAGAAAACCTGGAGAGGCTTCTACGAGGCTATCGACAAGTACATTCTCCCGGCCGTTAACGGCGGCAACCAGCGGCTCGTGCAGACCCTGATCAAGCGCGGGCAGCAAAGAAGGTTCGAACGGTTCAATGAACAGGTGAGCATGCAGGTGGATCTCGTCCGCCTTGAGATCCAGGAGATGAAGGAAAACACCGCCGCGCTCATCAGCAGACTGACCTTCGTCAACACTGGTGTGGGCGCCACGGTCGCGTTCCTGACGGTCATCCTGACCCTGCTTATCGCTCGGTCCCTGGCCGGTCGGGTACTCCGTCTGAGCACTTTTGCCAAGGTCCTGGCCGATGGGGATCTGAGGGAACTGGAGGGTCATGATCCGGAATTAAGCGGAAAAGATGAGATCGGTGATCTCGACCGTTCCCTGACCCACATGGCTACACAGATGAAGGCCCTCCTGGTCCATCTCCAGGATCTGACGGGGAGCCTGACTGACGCCACCACTCAGGTCGTCGGTATATCCAATGAAGTCGTGACGGCTTCAGGTAAACAGCGCCAGGCCATAGACAGCACATCGAAGAACATGAACGACATGGATGAGTCCATAACATCCATCACCACCAGCACCCAGAGTCTGAGCAGCGCCACCGTACAAACATCAACCTCTGTTGTCGAGATCAATCATTCAATTGGAGATGTAGCCGAGATGGCGGAAACGTTCTCCGCCGAATCTGAAGAAGCCGCAGCCACTGTGGAAGAGAACGCAGTCTCTGTAAGGGAGATCAGTGAAAACGTTTCCAGGCTCCAGGATTCTTCCCAGTCCATCACCCAATCCATGTCTGAGATCGAGACAAGCGTCCAGCACGTTCTTGAAAGCGCCTCCGATTCGGTGAAGCTGGCCGAACGTGTCACCGATGAGGCCACTAACAAGGGCTCCCGATCCATCGAGGCCGCCCGGGCCGGTATGTCGGAGATCTCTGACTCCGCCCGAGGGCTGGATGAAGTTATCACTGGCCTCGGGAAGAGTTCCGAAAGGATCGGTGTGGCCACCGAGGTCATCGAATCAGTGGCCGACCAGACCAGTCTCCTGGCTCTCAACGCTTCCATCATAGCCGCACAGTCAGGGACATCTGGGCGAGCCTTTTCGATTATTGCTGAGGAGATCAAGGAACTGGCCTCACGGACCGTCCAATCGACCCAGGAGATCAACGATGTGGTGTCCACTGTCCGCACCAGTGTGAAAGATTGCGTAAAGATGGTCCAGGTGCTGCTGAACCGGGCCGGAAAAGGTGACGAACTTATCGAGAAAGTAGGGAACGCCATTGACAGCGTCCTTGACAGCTCAAAGTCCGCCTTTGAAAAGGCGGAATCCATCCAGGTCTCTGCCTACGAGGAAGCTACCCTCATCGGTCAGGTGGCGCGATCAGCAGAGGAGATGAGCAACCAGGTACAGATGATCGGCCAGGCAACGGTGGAGTTGAGCGACAAGAGTAATTATATCCTTACCTCTCTGCAGAAGATCAGGGAAATGGCATCTCAGGTTAGAAACGCTACCGGTGAACAGGCCAGCGGTGTTGAACAGGTTTCCTCCGCTGTCAACGAAGTGTCTTCCCAAATGGAATCGATCGCATCCGCGTCCAGACAGCAGAAGAGCCAGAGTGAAGAGGTTGTCCGACTCATGTCGGAATCGAAAACTATTACCGAAGAATTTGACCGGTTATCGGAAAATCTGAAATCGATCATCGCCACGCTGGATGAAAATTCCCAGACCCTGGTTTCTGCTTTCGAGCAGATCCAGCTTTGACCAACCCCATGTATTGGATCAGAGCATACTAAGTGCAAGGTGCAGGACTCGAACTGAACACTCGAAAAGAGGAGGTAAACCGTGAGAACCATAATTATTACTCTGACCTTGGTGTTATCTCTGATTCCAGCCTTTGTGTCTGCGCAGGCCACCGACGCGGTGGAACTGAGCCGGCAGATCATCAAGACCCGGAAACAGGCCATCGTTGCCGAGAGCATGAAACTGACCGAGGAGGAGGCCCAGGCGTTCTGGCCCGTGTACAAGGACTACCAGGAGGGTCTGCGCAGAGTAAATGATCAGTACGTGAAGTTCATCAGGGAATACACGGGAAGTTACAAAAACCTGACGACCGAGCAGGCCCAGGGTATGATAAAGAAGTACCTTGATATCGAAAGCGACAGATTAAAGCTGAAAAAATCCTACAGAGGCAGGTTCGGCAAGGTTCTGTCCCCCGCCAAACTTATCAGGTACTACCAGATCGAGAACAAGATCGAGGCAGTGATAAAGTACAACCTGGCAACCGAAATACCTCTTGCATCTGAGGTTATCGTCATCGAGACCCAGGGAAAGACGGAATAGGGCTCCTCCTGGTACTCCACGAGATTGCCGCGTCGTTCCTTTGTCACTCCTTCCACCTTCGCCATTGCCCTTCGCTAAGGCTTCGGGTGACAGAAGGCTACGGTGGACAAGCGCAATGACAAGCACTTTTTCCTGGATTTTGGATATTGGATTTTGGATTGAATCTGGAATGTGGAATCTTTTACTGGAACGGCGCCGGGGAAAATGCTAGAAATAGCTCCATCAACTGGAACACAAGGAGGTGCGAATTGGCAGCAAACGTGGCAACAGGGGAAACTATTCTGAAAGCCATCAAGAACGAGATCGAGGCAAGGGCTTTCTATCTGGCCGTCGCCAGGAAGGTAAAAAACCCCCTGGTGAGGAGAAAGTTCCTCGGACTGGCTGATGACGAACTGGAACACAGGCAGACCCTCAGCCGGCTCTACTGGGCTCAGACAGGGTCGGAGGTCGGAGATCTCCAATCCCCTGAGATGGAGGTGCCGGCGCCCGATGTGAAAAGCATGACCCTTATTGATGCCCTGAAAATGGCCATTGAGGCTGAGAAAGAAGCCGTTGAAAATTACAGTCGAATGGCTGAGGAGATAGACGATCCACGGTCGAAGCGGTTTCTTGAGTATCTCGCCGAGTTTGAGAATGGACACTATGAGACCCTGACCCAGGAACTGGAAAGGATAAAGGATCGAGAATTCTCCCGGATGGGAGGATCAGGAGGTTTCCGAATAGCGGTGTTCAGGATTTTCATCGTGATGGAACAACCCAGAGCCACGCAGCCCTGGGTTTTTTTTCTAGAATCCGGAGGTCGTCAGGGAGGGGGAGAGTGGGCGCATGGGCGACCATGTGAAGTTATCAACCTTGACAGGGTCGCAAAAAGTCCAAGCGGGACTTTTTGCTCCTCGGAAAGCGAAAAGCGCGGCTTTCGCTTTCCTTACAAATCAATGACTTACATCAGCGGTCATTGATTTGGGCACCCCGTACGGGGTGCATTGATGACTTTTTGCGAAATCATCAACCTTGGACTTTGGACCTTGGACAAAAAACCGGGCACGGGCTCGTTTACAGCTACATGAAACATAAAACTTGAAACTCACACGGCACCTGTCATGACCAATCTTGGAAAAACAGTCGAAACAACCCTTGAAAAGCTCGGGGTCGCTTCCAGTGACAACCTGCTCCTGGCTCTTTCCGGAGGAACTGATTCCATGGCCC
>QIEJ01000114.1 GCA_003228585.1 Pseudomonadota bacterium | reverse complement strand
CCCGTGCGGGAGCGCGGCAATCCCATGCGGAGCCGTAACCGCAGAAGACAAAAGCCTGAACCACAGCACAGCCACTTCCAGGCTGCACCACCAGCCTTCGCCAAGGCTACGGCCTGGCAAGCAGGGTTTCACAGGGGAAAAGGGAAAAAGCCTTTCTTCTTTTGACTGTTAACAAGTTTATCCATGAAGCCTTGACTCAACCCTGCGTCACCCTGTGCACTCTGTGGTTAGTTGGTTTTTTGGATGTTGGATTGAGCACGTTGGATCTTGGATCTTGGGTTAGTCCGGGCTCGTTCACGGATCACAACACCCGGGACACGGTGCCTGAGGGCTCACTTCGTTTTTATCCGATCGACGGAGATCACGCCCTTGACGGCCGCTAGAGCTTTTAACAGGGTGTGAAGCTGATCGAGGTCCTCGACCTCAACCTCGAAGGTGTTCACCGCGATATTGTCAGCGGAGGTCCTGATATCGGCATGGGAAATGTTGATATTATTGGACGATATAATGGAGGTCATCTCGGCAAGAATGCCCTTTTTATCCTCTGATGAGACCTTGAACTTTACCGTCCTCGGAATTTTGACTTTTGCATCCCATTGGATCTTGACAATCCTGTCCTGGTCATATCGTTCTGCTTCGACATTGGGACAGTCGGCGGTGTGGACTGAAATCCCCCGCCCTCTGGTGATGATGCCGATCACTTCATCACCCGGCAAAGGATTACAGCAGTTGGCGAACCGGACAAGCAGATGGTCAATACCATCGACAACGATCCCGTCACCTCTGGCCTGAGCCGCAGCCTTCCGTGCGGTGATCTTGATTTCCTCCTGCTGGCCGAGCCTGTCGTCTATCTCCTCCGGTGGGAAAAGCCTGCCCAGCACCTGCCTGGCAGAGTATTTTCCAAACCCCACTGAAGCGATGAGGTCCTCAACGCGGTGGAATCCAAAGGCCGATGACGCTTTCTCAAAAGCGTCGGTCTTCAGGGTCTTCTTCAGGGTGGTGCCCATTCTCTTCAGTTCACGGTTAAGAAGCTCCTCACCGATTCCCCTGCTCCGCTCCCGCTCCTCCTTCTTGATGAGGCTCCGGATCTTGGCCTTGGCGCTGTTGGTAGCTGCTATCTTGAGCCAGTCTTTACTCGGCTTGTGTTCCTTTGAGGTCAGGATCTCAACCATGTCACCGTTCTTCAGTTTATATTTCAACGGAACAATCCGGCCGTTGACCTTGGCACCGACACATCCGTGCCCCACATCCGTGTGGATGCTGTATGCGAAATCTATGGGCGTCGCTCCCTGGGGAAACTCCTTGACCTCGCCTTTAGGTGTGAAAACGTATACCTCATCCGGAAACAGATCTGTACGAACCGTTTCCATCAACTCTCGAGGATCGTCCAGATCCTTGAGTTCCTCCAGGATCTGCTTGAACCAGGTGAAACGCCTGATATCCTCATCGGGAACAACTTTGGTTCCTGTTTTGTAGCGCCAGTGCGCTGCTATGCCATCTTCCGCGTAGCGATGCATCTCCTTCGTCCTTATCTGAACCTCCATCTGTTCGCCGAAGGGACCAATTACCGTCGTGTGGAGGGATTGATACCGGTTTGACTTGGGAACCCCGATGTAATCCTTAAACCTCCCCGGGATGGGTTTGAACAATGAGTGGATGATGCCCAGAACCCCATAGCAGTCCTTGACGGACTCCACAATAATCCGGAACGCGATGAGATCGTATATCTCCTCGAAAGGTAATTCCTGAGCCTTCATCTTGTTGAAGACGCTGTACAGATGTTTGGTTCTCCCGGTTACCTCCCCCTCAATGCCGTGATCTGCCAGGGCCTTGTCCAGCACCTTTATGACTTTCTCGATATAGGCATCGTATTCCTTGCGCTTCGCTTTGACTTTTTCATGAAGTGACTCGTAGGCCTCGGAACGGAGATATTTAAAGGCCAGGTCCTCAAGCTCACCCTGTATCCAGGCGATCCCGAGGCGGTTCGCAAGGGGAGCGTAGATATCCATGGTCTCCCTCGCAACCTTGGTCTGCTTCTCCGGGTTCAGATACTCCAGAGTCCTCATGTTGTGCAACCTGTCGGCGAGTTTGACCATGATGACCCTGATATCCTTGGCCATTGATATGATCATTCGCCTCAGATTTTCAGCCTGTGCGTGTTCGGTTGTCTCAAACTCGATCTTGGTGATCTTGGTCAGACCGTCGACCAGAAAAGCAACCTCCTCCCCAAAATGATGGACGAGATCCTCACGTGTTATGTCGGTATCCTCGACTGTGTCGTGCAGAAGCCCGACAACGATGGTGGTCACGTCCATCTTCATCTCACTGAGGACGCCCGCCACCTCGAGGGGATGGGTGAGATACGGCTCTCCCGACTGGCGCACGTATCCGGCGTGAGCTTTCGCGGAGAGGACATAAGCCCTGTTAATCAGCTCAATATCCGCTTTGGGATTATAGTTCTGGACCCTGTCCAGTATGTCAGCCATTCTGATCATTATTCAACACGGTAAAAAAATCCCCGGCCGTTCTGATAAGGCGGGGATTTCAGGGACCTTGAAGCTGAGAAGACCTTTTTTCAGGCAGAGGACGGTCCGTCCGGGGATGCGGTATGCATGGATTCCTCTTCCTCCCCGCCTGCCTCTTCGACATCAGCTTCCATCAGGGCCTTTTCCCTGGCAATTTTTCTGGCTTCCTTGATGGCCGTCATCTCCTCCTGTGTTCCGGGATCGAGTTTGCCAGCCGCAATCTCCTCGAGGGCAATCACAGCAGGTCTCTCACCTTTGACCTTATCCAGAAGCACACTCTCTCCTTCGCTGAGCTCTCTTGCCCTCGCAACGGCCATCATTGTTAGTTCAAACCGATTTGGGTGCTTCTGCAGTGCGTCTTCAATGATTTTCAGATCCATATTCCTGTTGTCCTCCCAAGCCTGTGAATTATTTACGCCACCTGGTTACCCGGCAGCGTTCAGCGATAATAATGGAACGAAGGGCTTCGACAGCCTCTTCAAGATCATCGTTACGAATAGCATAATCATAAAATGGCATCAAGGCAAGCTCCTCGCGTGCAGCGGAAAGACGCTTCTCCAGCTGACTGGGTGATTCAGTACCCCTGTTCCGAAGCCTACGGATCAACTCATCCCTTTCGGGAGGGATGATGAAGATCAGGACCGCCTCAGGAATCCGGTCACGTATCTGGCGGCCACCCTGAACATCGATGTCAAGGAGCACGTCTCGGCCTTGTTCTATAACACTCTCCACAGCCAGCCTGCTGGTTCCGTAATATTCCCCGTACACCTCCGCCCACTCGAGAAACCCGCCTGGCTCTTTGATTTTGTTAAATTCATCCCTTTCAATGAAGTGATAGTCAGAACCATCAACCTCTCCCTTCCGCGGGTCCCTTGTCGTGTACGAGACTGACAGTGCAAGATCGGGAAGGGATTTCAACAGCCGCCTGGCAAGAGTCGTCTTGCCTCCACCCGAAGTGGAGGAGATCACAAACAGGATACCCCTTCCTTGTTTCCCGTTCCCGGCGGTTTCAATATTCATTGAATCTCCAAGGTTGACAGTGTCGCAAAAAGTCCAAGCGGGACTCTTTGCTCCTCGGAAAGCGAAAAGCGCGGTTTCCGCTTTCCTTACGAATCAATGACTTGCATCATCAGTCATTGATTCGGGCACCCCGTGCGGGGTGCGTTGATGACTTTTTGCGAAGTCATCAAGGTTCAATCCAAAATCCAAGATCTCCTTCGACCGGCTCAGGACCCCGAGCTTGTCGAGGGGCAAAATCCAAAAAACAGTGCTTGTCATTGCGAGAAGGCCTTCAGGCTGTGGCCGACGTGGCAATCTCAGCTTACTAAGTCACGACTTTGCGACTTGGAGACTTTTTCGACTGAGCGATTTACTTCGCATGGTCGCACGGTCGCCACTTCGTTACCCCGATACCCCCATACTCCCATACTCCCCCTCCCCGTGTCCGCTCTTTTCGCCCATGCACCGGACACACCGATCTTCACTCGATATTCTGCGCCTGCTCCCGGATCTTCTCCAATTCCGATTTGAAGTCGACCACCAGTGAGGATATTTCAGCGAGGCCGGTTTTGGAGCCTATGGTATTCACTTCCCTCTGGATCTCCTGAAGAATGAAATCGATTCGCCTGCCAACGGTCCCCCCCGCTTTCAGGTTGTCCTCAAGAGAATCCAGGTGGGTCTGAAGCCTGGTGATCTCCTCCGAAACATCAGCCCGCTGCGCAAGCAGGGCCACCTCCGCCTCAAGTCTCTGTGGATCGATCTTTCCACCCAGATCTATCTTCTTAAGGTAGTCTGTTATGTTTTTTCTCGCTCGATCAGGGGCCGATCCGGCGAGTACTTCAACCTGGACTTTCAACTCTCTGAGGTAAGAGACCCTCTGGAACAGGTCGAGCCCCAGGGCCCTGCCCTCTTCCTCCCTGTGGACCAGCAATCGATCCAAAGCCTCATTGGACGTCCCCATGATAATTTCCGCCATGCCCTGCGGGTCAGAGGTATCACCGGATCGAACGATATCACCCACGGCCAGGATATGATCGAGCCTCACCTGATCCCCCACAACCTCCGCAACCCGGGTGAGGCCTCTGGCCGCCTCCGCCGCCCTGTCAATGTCCACAACCAGCTCAGAGTGTTTCCCCTCCAGCGATATGAAAATCTCCACCTTGCCCCGTGAGAGCTTTTTTCTGGCCGCCTTGCGCAATTCGGGATCAAGATACAGAAACTCCTTGGGCGCCCTGATGGAAACATCCAGGAACCGGTGGTTGAGGGATCGAATCTCCACTGACACTCTTCCATCGGACGTCTCTGTTACGCCACGACCATATCCTGTCATGCTGCTGATGGGGGACGGCTCTTTTTTCACGTTATGGGCCCTCGTAGCATCGCTCTAACCGAGAGAGATCCTGTGATAGAAAGGTTTGTTGGTAATGAGTTCGGCCTCGTGCAGACCACCTTGTGGATACGGATTATCGCGGTCCGTCCCGAGCACACCCATTATCAGACGGACCCACCGGGGAACTGCAACAACTCCCACAATCTCAACTGCCCCACAGTTTGGTTTTCAGCTGTTCTATCTCCTTTTCCAGTTCTTTGATCCTCTCCGTGTATCCATGCTCCATCTGGAGCTGGCTTTTCAGGATCCTGTCCACCTTGCTGCGAACGGTGGCCTCTGCCCGCCTTCTCTGGGCGGACATCCTCTTTTCCTTTCTGCTCAGAAATGTTCTTTCCGTATTGTCAAGATGAATCATGACGATTTCGTCGAGGGTATCATCATTAATGGGCATAACAGCCCTGTAATGGAACTCCCTGGAGTATTTATCCAGAGAGCCCTTATCATGGCAGGCAAGTACCAGAGTCGTTGAGCGGATACCCAGGATCTTCCTGATCAACCAGGCCGCCACGAAGGGGTCTATGCCTTGTATTCCATCGGTCATGAGAATGATGTCAGGGACGGTCTCCTCCAGTTCCTGAACCATCTGTTTTGCATCGGACACGGTCTGAAGAACCGCGTTTTTTCTTTCGCAATAGTCGGAGACATTGGACAGGAAGTGTTTATCCTCTCCCCCCGCGACCATGATCGAATGGCCGTCTGCCGAAACATCCTTAAGATCGGAAGCCCTTTTCACTTCCATGGGCGTATCGGGGATATCCCGAGCCATTCTGTGAAAAGTATCCAGAAACTCGGTTATCTGAAAAGGTTTATCCATGTATTCATCAACCATGAATTCCTTCTCCACCTTCCCTTTGTACTTGTATTTCTTATATACAGCGGTGAGGATCATCACCTTTGCTGCCTGATTTGATTCTTCCTTGATCAGCCTGCACAACTCAAACCCGTGTAACTTTGGCAGCATGGCGTCAGATATGACCAGAGGCGGCCTTTCCTTCTTGAAAATTTCATAGCCCTCCTGTCCATCCCGTGCAGTGAGCACACGAAAACCCTCGGCCTTGAGAATCTGCTCAAGTAGCAGAAGGATTTCCTTTTCGTCGTCAATCACAAGGACCTTGGCGCCATCAGCCTTGTCTGAACGAAGACCTTTGGAGGTTTCTTCTCCCCCGGTGCTATCGGCGACCTCGACCCTCTCCCGGATTTCAGTAGCCAGGACGGCATAACTGTCATCCCCTGTGGTTTCACCCAGTCTGGACAGAATATCCAAGGCCTGTTTGGTCTGTCCGTCTCTGTCAAGGCCATCGGCTAGAGACAGGAGCTTTGCCTTGTCATATTTGAAACTCCCCTCACTTTTTACAAGTTCACCTAAAAGTTCAAGGGCGCTGAAATTATCCGGGTCAATTTCCAGGGCTTTCAGGGAAAGATCGAAACCTTCAGCTTCCCTGCCTGACTGAACCATTAATGAGGCCGCCCTGACATTTGCCTGGGCCGAATGGTATGGCATGCCGGATTCCCGGTTAAGTCTGGCAAACTCCTCCCATGCTTCAATGTTGTCAGGATCGATGTTGGTGATCTTGTCATGGACAGAGACAGCCATAAGAAGCTTCCCGGCTTTTTCGTATATATCGGAAAGGGATCTATAAGTCTCAACTGCGGACCGCACATCATCCATTTCCGCATGGACTTCTGCCAACAGGTAGTAGGAGTCATGGTTCTCGGGGAAATCGCGTACCATCTTTTTTAAAGCGACAACCGCTTTGTTGAGGTTTCGCGCAGGACTTCTGCGGTCGGAGAAAAGCCTTGCTGCCGAAAGAAAGTGCTTTGCAGCTTCTACCCTGTTCCCTTTCTGCATGTAGAGTCTACCCAGGTTGGAATGCAGGTCGGGTCTGTTGGGAGTATTTCTCATCTGCCTGAGAAGGTCCTGAATTCTGTTCATTTTTTCTCCAGACCCTCCCCGGAAGACTTCAGGCGCCGCCTTGCCCGGATGTCGCAGATGTCACGCTATGAAGTTGATGGACTCGCAAAAAGTCCCGCTTGGACTTTTTTGCGACACTGTCAAAAGTTGAGATGTGGATATGCTCACCCGAGCTTTTTCGCAGGAGTTGTCACCAATCGCAACCCTCGATATCACGAGGAAACCCAACAGAAAGGCTATAAGGAAAAGGAGGACAAATGCGGTCATGAACCCGAGTTTTCGCCTCCCGGTAACGACCTCAAGGGGTTTGGACGTCCTGGAGATCTGCGCGGGGTAGAAACGGGAGATCTCCTCACCCATGGCCCGGCGTCTTTCTTCGAAAAACTCCTCCATGGACTCCCTGATATCATCCTCCCTGGACCGCCAGTGCTCCCGTTCTTTCCGGTGCTCTTCTCGCTCCCCCTCCAATCTATCCACAAAGGCCATCAGTTCCCCCTCGAGCCTTTCCTCTTTGCCTTTCTGCTCCACAAGGGCTGACTGGGCTTCGTTCATTGTCCTTTTCAGGGTGTCCTCCAGCTGATCGAGCCGGGCAACCAGGACGTCTTCCCGGTCCCTGGCCTCCTGTGATCCGGCGACAACCTGGGTCGATCGGGCTCCGGATTCGAATTCTTCACTCAGACGATTCTGAAGCAGTTGATTTTCCTTCTCCTGAACCCTGCATTGTGCCTGTACTCCTTCCAGATCTCTCGATACTCCCTCCAACTCCTTCTTCAGAGCAGCTGCCCGCCTTCTGTCCTCTTCAGCTCCCTGAAGCTCCTTTCTGGCAAACTCAGCCTCTTTTTCGGCTATGGATCTGGTTTTTCTTTCCTCCTCCAGCATTTTGGACAAATTCTTCACGGTTTCCTCAAGGTCCCGCTCGAGTTCCAGTATTCTTTTCTCCGACGCAACTCTTTCTGTTTTCAAGCTCTGGGCATCAGACCCCAATCTCTCACATACCACCTGCGACTCTGCCAATCTGCTTTCGGCTTTCCCGGCATCTGCGGCAAGCTTCGTATTATCCTCTCCCATAGATTCCAGGGAAATCTGAAGTTTTTCCTTTTCCTCTTTAAGGGCGCCGATCTGTTCCACAGCTTGGGACAGTTGCTCCTTCAAACCGGTTAGTTCATCCTCAAGATCTGCTCGGTCGGTAGAAACCGAAAGCGTCTCTTTCATCTCACGATTTTCCAACCGGACCCGTTCCAGGTCGGACTCCAACTTACTCAGTTTATCGATCTGGGCCTGGGCATCGGCCAGACGAGCGGCAATCCCTATCTTTTCCTTTCGAAGATCCTTTAATTCCTCATGAATATCCTCGTCTACCGATTCCACATCCAGGTTTTCAACTATGGACTTGGCCTGGTCCTCGATCTCTCCCTTGGCAGCTAAAGCCGCCTCCAGGTCCATCTGCATTCTTCTGTTCTTTCTTTCTAACTCCTCCGCCGACTTGCCTGCTTCGTCCGCTCTCCTGGTCGCAAGAGTTAATTTCTCAATAAGCCTGCGTCTCCGGTACTCAGATTGCCGCCGCTCCTGCTTCGCCTCCTCTTGATACTGATCATTCTCCCGCTGCAGCCGCTCCTGATCAACAAGAAGCATCTTTTCTTTTTCGCGAAGGGACTCTATGTTTACCGCTGCCTCTCTCAGTTCCCTCTCCAGAGCAATACCTGCTCCCCCAGCCACATCAGGCCGCAGTTCATCATCATAAAGATCACTTCCCTCCGGCACAAAAAAATCCGTTTTTCGCTGGACAGCGGTGGCGGTGGCGTTTCTTGCCACGTGTTCGGATACGAGTTTCAGCAGCTCTTCCTTTTTAAACGGTTTCTTCATATAGGCGTCCGCTCGATACTTGAACGTGGCATGCTGTTCAAAGGATTCGTTATCGAGGACCGCCGACATCAGAATAATGGGGATATTCCTGGTTTCCTCATCCCTCTTCAGGGTCTCGCATACGACAAAACCGTTGGCTTTAGGCATCTGAACATCGAGGAGGACGATGTCCGGCATGAGTTCACGGGCCATCTTGAGGCCGGCCTCCCCATCGATGGCAACTTCGACATCCAGACCTGCCTCGGTGAGGAGGTCTCCGGTGAGGTTCCGAACGTAGGAGGAGTCATCCACGACGAGGGCTTTAGGCCTGGACCTGTGCCCCTCCGGTTCAACCTCCCCGGAGGCGAAAGGCTCATCTTTATGTTCATGCTCGACAGGTGTGCTCGGGACGCGCTGCTCCCCCATGACTTTGGAGATCATCTTCAAAAGCTCCGAACGGGAAAACGGCTTTAGAAGATAACCCTCCGCATGGACACTCAACTGGGCATGTTTGTCGAGGAGATCCTTTTCCACCTTTCCTGACATCATGATAACAGGAATGTGGGAGGTTTCCGGCATCTCCTTGAGTTGGTTCAGGAGGGCAAACCCCTGGATCTTGGGTATCTCGATGTCTGTGAGGATCAGGTCTGGCTTTTCTGATCTGGCAAACAGAAGACCCTGTTCACCGTCGCTGGCGTTAACGATCTCCATATTTGATCCTTCGAGCAGATCGTTTACGTAGGTCTGATAGAAAAGGTCGTCTTCAACTATAAGAATTTTCAGGTTGTCCATAAAATTCCCTTACTGCGCGGTCACACTGAAAACCAATGACCCATCCTCCTGGCGGATGTCATAATTGATACTGGCGGGAAGGATCTCGATGGATATCCTTGTTCCTGCACCATCAGGGGTCTCTTCAACAAGGATCTTTCCCAGAATTCCTCCGCCCGTTACCACATTCTCGTACATGCCGGTTCTGATGACCGGAAATTCCAGGTCGATCCATTTTCCTGACAGCCTTACAGACGTTGTTACCTTATAGTCAACCGCCGGGGCTTTGGATGGATCGTCGATTGAAAATACAACTACGGCCGATTTGGAAGTCTCTTCGATGTCTATACCTGTCAGTGTTGCCGTGCTCCCCGAGCTCTGCTCTAACGGCTGTACCAGACTCGAGGATGCAGGATACGGCCACATCCAGATGGAGATAATCAAAACCGTGAAGAACCACGTTAAAGATGTTATCCCTCTGGATCGATCACGGTGCCGCATCGTTTACACCTCACGGAACCCAAGGTGCTAATGACATTCCCGGTTCCTGTAGCAAAAAGTTATCAACGAGAATTAACATGCACCCAGGAAGGTGTCAAGAAAAACACATCTGTTTTCAGCCGTAACCTTTTAATATGTTTGAGGTTTTTATGCAACGACCCCAGGAGCCTGTTGGAGAACCTTCATCAGGCTCCTGGATATAGTTTGTCGGAAGATGTTAATCTATTGTCATGAAAAATCGAGCGAAATTCAAGAGTTATAGTCCTGATCAGTTGTTTTTGCTTCCTCCTGACATGATCGCCCAGTTTCGCAAACGTCATCTGAAGGCTCTTGGCGGTTTATGGGAAAACGTATGAGAAAAACATCTTCCGACAAACTCACGTCACGCTGTTGGCGTGATCGGGGTTTTCCGACACGCTGCCAGGAGCCTGCCGCAGAGCCCCACACAGGCTCCTAGGGAAGGAGGGGCATGTCCTCAAGGCCGAGGGTTTCCGGCAGACCCAGCATCAGATTCGAGCACTGGATGGCCTGTCCTGATGCACCCTTGACCAGATTGTCTATACACGACACGACCACAATCCTCCCGTTTCCACTGTCCACCCTCGGGGCGATAATGCACTGATTTGTTCCCCGGACATCCTTAATGGACGGGAGAGGATCGATGATAGACCTTACCTTGATGAAGGGTTCAGAGGAAAATCTTTCCCTGTACAGGTCAACCAGACCGTCGGCGTCCACAGCGATTGCAGGATCAGAATAAATGGTGGACAATATTCCCCTGCTGACCGGAATGAGGTGTGGAGAAAAGGTAATGCTGACAGGCTGTCCCAATATCCCGGCCAGTTCCTGATCCATCTCACAGGTGTGCCGATGAACCCCGGCAATGTTGTAAGCGGAAAAATTCCCTTCGACCTCGGGAAAATGAAGATCCGCCTTCGGTTCCTTTCCGGCTCCACTGACTCCGGATTTGCTGTCGGCGATGATGGAATCCGGATTCAGCAGCCCGCCTTGAGCAGCGGGTAAAAGGCCCAGGATGACGCTGGTCGGATAACAACCCGGAACCGCAACAAGGGAAGCTTCAGCGATCCGGTCCCTGTAGATCTCAGGCAATCCATACACAGCCTTGGTCAGAAGTTGGGGTTGACTGTGGGAACCGTACCATTTCTCATATACATCAGCGTCCTTAAGACGAAAGTCGGCACTGAGATCCACTACCCTGGTGCCGAGACCGACTAACTGTGCAGCGGCATCCATTGCCTCGTTGTGGGGCAGGCAAAGAAAAACAACCTCAGCTGCTCCGGCCGCTCCCACCGGGTCGAAAAGACTTATCCGCAGTTCGGTCCTTTCCTTAACTGCCGGCAGGGCCTGGGCAAGGGGTTTTCCGGCCCACGTTCTCGAGGTAGCGTAGGCAAGGTCCAATTCAGGATGGCTCAGTATGATCCGTACGAGTTCCATCCCCGTATATCCGGTGACCCCGACTATTCCCACTTTGGTCATGAAAAATCCTTCCTTAAACCTTTATCTCTCGCCCGTTCGCTTCGCTCACTCAAGACGCTAAGACGCCAAGAGGAACTCAATGATTTTGGTTTAAAACCTGGGGTTAATGCCTTTCTTTGCGGCTTTGCGGCTTTAGCGAGTCACTCTATTAACGTGACGAGCGAGCGTGAGACAGGTTTTCCCCCTCACCTCTGTCCTCTCCCGCCAGCAGCCTTCGCATAAAGCTACGGCCTGCCAAGGGGGAGAGGATAAAAAATCCAAAGCTCCGGTTTCCCTCTGCTTTCCTCCGCGTGCTCTGCGGCTCTGCGTGAAACCAGATCTTATCTTAACAGCAATTACTCCACAACGAAAAGGGGAAGAGCCGTCCATGCCCTTCCCCTTGAAAACCCGGTGATAGATCGGGATTAACGCTTTGAGAACTGGAATCTGGCCCGCGCGCCTCGCTGCCCGTACTTCTTACGCTCCACCTCACGGGCATCCCTGGTGATGTATCCTGCCTTTTTCAGAGGCTTTCTGTGTTCGTCCGAAACCTGAAGCAGGGCCCGGCTGATACCATGTTTGATAGCGCCGGCCTGACCACTGACACCGCCGCCGTTTACATTGACCCTGACATCAAACTGACCTGTTGTCCCGGTCACCTCGAAAGGCTGTTGTATGATCATCTTCAGGGTTTCTCGACCAAGATATTCATCAGCGCCTTTTTTGTTGATCTGGATCTTCCCATCACCGGCCATCAACCAGACCCGGGCGATGGAGGTTTTTCTTTTTCCGGTCCCGTAGAATGTCGACTCAGCCATATCTCTTCTCCCCGGTGTTAAATTGTGATCTTCTCAGGCTGCTGGGCCTGATGCGGGTGATCCGGGCCGACGTAGACTTTCAATTTGCTGAGCATCTGTCTACCGAGTCTGTTTTTAGGCAACATTCCCTTAACGGCTTTCCGGATGAGCTGATCAGGTTTCTTTTCAAGCAGTTCACGGGCGGTCATGGACTTTATGCCACCCGGATATCCACTGTGCCAATAATATATCTTGTTGTCCAACTTGTTACCAGTAAGCCGAATCTTTTCAGCGTTGACGACGACAACAAAATCCCCCGTATCCACGTGGGGTGTAAATATCGGTTTGTTCTTGCCCCTCAACACGTGAGCAATATGGGAGGCTAACCTGCCGAGAACCATCTCTTCGGCATCCACCATAACCCATTGCCTCTGGACATCTTCCTTCTTTGCGGAATAGGTCTTCATAATGAATTTACTTCCTCGTAAATGGATTCCCTCTATTCTCTTGAGATGT
>QIEJ01000077.1 GCA_003228585.1 Pseudomonadota bacterium | reverse complement strand
CTCAGCGCCCCTTTGATGCCGGCGAGAGTAACTGCGCCCGTTCCCTGAATATCATCGTTGAAGGAGGGGATCTCGTTTCTGTATTTTTCCATAAGGGTAAAAGCGTTCTGCTTGCTGAAATCCTCCCACTGCAGGATGGTTTTCGGAAAATTCCTCTTGACCCCCTTTACGAATTTATCGACGAAGTCGAAATACTCGTCCCCCCGGATTCTTTCTTTTCTTATTCCCAGATACAAAGGATCCTCCAGAAGTTCCTCATTATTTGTCCCCACATCGAGGGTGACGGGGAGGCAGTTTGCGGGATAGATTCCGGCCCCGCCGGTATAAAGGGACAGCTTCCCCACGGGGATGCCCATGCCGCCTATTCCCTGGTCTCCGAGACCGAGAATCCCCTCGGAATCGGTTACAACGATCATCTCGATTTCAGTGTAGGGAAGGGACTGGAAAATGTCATCAATCGTGTCGATGTTGTCCCTGGACAGGAATATCCCCCTCGTGAACCGGAATATGTGGCTGAAAAGCTGGCAGGCCAGACCCACTGTCGGCGTGTAGACGATGGGTATCATCTCGTCGATATTTTTCAGGAGAAGCGCATAGAAAAGCGTCTCGTTCCTGTCCTGAAGGGCACGCAGAAAGATATATTTTTCCAGATCGGATGTTTTTTCGTTAAAGCTCTCCCACCTTCTGGCAACCTGCATGTCAAGCGTTGAAACGGCGGGCGGAAGCAGACCTTCCAGTTTGAAAAGCCTTCGCTCTTCGATGGTAAAACCAGATCCCTTGTTAAGAATGGGGTTGTGAAGAAGTTCCATCCCGTCGGCGTCTATTTCATAGACAAATTCCCCATTCTTTTCCCTGATGATCCTGTATTGAAACATGATCTTCCCCTCTGAGAGTTGGCTTTCCGTTGATTATTCTTATAACAGTTCCTCGAGGATCCGGACCGCGTCCTCAACCAGGGGAGGACAGATGTTGTCGGCAAGGTGCTGTGTCTGGGCATGCTCCAGCCCCTCAGGCGTACTCAGATTGCAGTCCATCAGGTCGGTGCAGCCGAGGGATCCGTGGTACCGGGTAAAACGTTCCATGAGCTCCCTGACCTTGCCGTAGGTTTCCAGTTTATCCTCCTGCCGGGCCGGGTCGACCATACCGTATTTCAGACCCAGGCTCCGGTAACGGCTCCACACATCTGATCCGTCCGGCCCATCCCGCCTCCCATGCCGCAGGCGATCTTCAGAGCCGTATCCCGGTCCAGATCAAAATCATCGGCGAATACGACCAGGACCGCTTGAGAGCATGTGTAATCCTGCCTGTAGATCTCGGCGGCTTTCCGGGCCCGCGTCATTCGGTTATCCTCTTGGATTGTCACGTTTTTTCTTCAAGTTCACGATCACGGGACCGGACGCCTCGGCGGGAGGGCACCGAAAACCGGTAGAGGTGGTATGCGCAATCGGGACCCACGATCCTGCGCGCAGCCCTGTGGGAGACCTTGACATCACCCTTGAGAATACTGTCTCTGTAAAGGTATCGGATTCGGATCTTTTCAGCCTTCGGATTCATATTTTTATATTATCATAAAGATAGTCCGGCAAGAACAACAATCATTACAATTACTCATGCTATTTCGCACACTTAAAGCTATCTTCCAGTTGCATTTCCCGATCAGACCGTCATTCTTTTCACATACCACATGGCTTAGACATGGTCCCAGGGACAAGAAGTTTCTAGACCCTAGAAACCAGACACCAGAAACTGCCCTTAAACTTTCCCCACCGGCGCCAGGTAGATGACAAACTCGTCATAACCGTCCACACCCACCAGTTTATCCATCTGTTCCTGGTCATAAGCCGCTACGGCACATGTTCCCGCACCAATGGCCTCGCAGGCCAGATACAGATTCTGGCAGACGTGGCCCGCATCCATCAGGATCACCCGGTGGGCCGACAGTCCGTACCTCCACTCCATCCGGTAAGGTATGGTGGTCCAGACGAAAGTTGCGGCGCCGGCTCCGGCAAATCCCTGGCCAAAACATGCAATAATGAGTTCTCTCTCCATCTTTTCCACATCCCGGATGAAGAGAAGTTCGTTTTCCAGGGGAAGAAATCTGTACAGGCCTGGATCCACATCCTGAACGTTACGGATGAGGAGGTAGGTCTCGAAGCTGTGCCGCGCCCCTGCCGACGGCACGGTCCGCAGGGCAACGGCCGGGTTGATCACCTGCCTGACACCCTGGGTGCTCCAGAGGAGAAAGGACAGCTCGGCCAGGGAAAGGGGGGCACGTGAGTACCGGCGGCGGCTTTCTCTATTGGAGATGGCCGACACCAGGTCCGGCTCCCTGACACAGTCACGCCACTGTTCGGGAGAAAGCAGGCTTATCCGGGAGAGAGTTTCATCGAAGGGTTTCTCGATGGGAGGCGCGGCCTTGCCCCTGGATTGGTCGGTATCGGAGAAGTCGATCTTCTTACGCAGAGAGTCCTTGAGAAATTCCCGATGACGTTTCAACAGTTCATCGTCCACTGAAACAGCTCCTTTGTTACATGTAATCCATCTTCGCGCCGGCAATGGCTGCTCTCAGGGTCTTCTCGGCATAATCCACTGATTCCAATGTTGAGAAAGCCAGATGAGCCACAGCCACGGCCATAAAAGATATCGCCTCCTGTTCACCCACACCCTGCTTCTGAAATTCTGTCACTATATCCTGGATCTTTCTCAAAGGTTCCGGAAAGTCATTCATGTCAACAAACTTTTTGGTCACGTTTCCTCCTTTGTGCTGATAACGTTTACGGGGATTTAAATACATCGGCAATGAGGTCACTCACCGATTCAGGGGCTATACCCTCGGAGAAAAGAAGTGAGCCCCAGGTCTTCCTTTTCAGAGCCACATCCTCCAGAACAGCTTCAGGCTGCCGCCCGGTGCGTTCAGCCAGGAGAAGGGAAAGGGCGATCTCGGCGTTGCCCGCACCGGCTGCACGGAGCTTTTCCAGGGACTCGATATCCACCTTGAACCCTTGAGCCAGAGCCAGATCAGCCAGTGCCAGGCTCATCCCTTTATCGTCGCCTGTCCGGCGCGCTGCTTCAAAAGCGGGGCCGAGGTTTTCTGTTGAGAGCTGCAGAGAATCCAGTGCTTCTGCCCACGATATTGAGCCGGCACGAGCTCCCTTAAGGGTTTTGGCGGAGGTGCCGGTTCGAGCTGCCAGAAACAGAGAAAACCAGAGATCGCTCTCGGTTGCTCCTGTCATCCGCGCCCGCACCACGCTGCTCTTTTGTGTACCTGAAGCGGCTGCCACCAGACCGTTTCGGGCCGTAGCCAGGATATAGGGATCCGCCGAATCCGGACGGACCGGTTCGAAAGTTCGCTGCTTGAAGCAGTGACAGGAAACATTGGCCTGCGCTGGTGGAGAGAATATGAGTGACATGGCCAGGCACAACCCGAAAAGGGCAGATTTCATAAATATCATTTCTCCTTCATGCCGGAAGGTATTTCATCCATCTGTATGAGTTCCCGAGCCAGAACGGCTTTCCATCCGGTCTCCGCTTGCTCGAAACTGACCTGAAACGCCATATCCGTGCCCTGTTTCCACGGCTGTTCATAGAGAGCAGCAAGGTCGGCGCCCTGTCTGTAGAAGACCTGGATCGTGGTCTGGACCAGAAACGTTCCGTCATCACCCCGGCCGATATAAGCGGGTTCTCCAAATCGCCGGTACTGCTGTCCTGATCCCTCATGGCATCTATGGGAAGCTCGATCAAAGATGCTGGCCGGCACTATGCGCACTGGATTGAGCATCGTGGAGTCCCGGATTCTGAACTCTTTGGCCTGAAGAGCCGACAGATGGATTGCGGCCGCCTCCTTCAGACCCTCAGGCCAGGGCTCTGCGGCCCTGGCTGATGATAAGCAGAGCAGGAAACCAAGAGCAATAGCAATAGTTATATACTTCCTGATCATTACTGTCTGTTCACCTGCCCTTTTCCCTGTGGTCCATAAGGTCATTCCACCACGATCTTTTCAGGAAGGCGTCCTCCGGGAAAACCACCATCTGCTCGAATCGTTCGGGTGACACGCTCAGGCTCATGATCTCAGGCGGAATGTACCTGCACACTTTATACTATTACCGGAATTCCCATGTTAAACTATTAATATATCTGAAAACCGTCATCTCTGGAATAACGGAAATGGAGGCAGAGCAATGCGTGTAGAAACCGATCTGAAGCTGGGATTCAAGGAAGTATTGATAAGGCCAAAAAGATCAACACTGAAGACACGATCCCATGTCGCTCTTGATAGAACCTTCACCTTTTTACACAGCCGGAAAGAGTGGACCGGCGTTCCTGTCATAGCTGCCAACATGGACACCATCGGGACCTTTGAGATGGCTCAGGTCCTTGCCGGATACAACATCCTGACCGCTATCCACAAGCATTACGAGCTTGGCGAATGGGCCGGGTTTCTTTCCGGGATGGACGAAACGATCTATGACCGGATTATGGTCAGCACCGGTGTCGTCCAGCAGGATCTCGAGAAACTGAACTCGATCCTGGCTGCTCATCCGGACCTCAGGTTTATCTGCATTGACGTGGCAAACGGCTATGCGGAGACGTTCGTGGAATCAGTTGGGAGGATCCGGGATGCCTATCCCGACAAAACCATTGTGGCTGGCAACGTGGTCACTGGAGAGATGGTGGAGGAGCTGCTTCTCACCGGTGCAGACATTGTCAAGGTGGGGATCGGATCAGGCTCCGTCTGTACCACACGGATCAAGGTTGGTGTCGGCTATCCCCAACTCTCCGCGGTCATCGAGTGCGCCGACGCAGCGCACGGTCTGGGTGGACGGATCATCTCAGATGGAGGCTGCACCTGTGCGGGGGATGTGGCCAAGGCCTTCGGTGGAGGCGCCGACTTTGTCATGCTCGGAGGCATGCTCGCCGGACACGATGAGAGTGGTGGCGAGATTGTGGAGCGCGACGGCCAGCTCTTCAAGCTCTTTTACGGCATGAGCTCTGAACTCGCCATGGAGGCTTACATGGGAGGTGTTGCCGATTACCGCGCCTGTGAGGGCAAGACAGTTGAGGTCCCCTATCTGGGTCCGGTTTCGGAAACCGTCAAAGATATCCTTGGCGGTGTGCGGTCGGCCTGCACCTACGTAGGAGCTCTGGAACTGCGGGAGCTGACAAAGAGGACAACATTCATCCGTGTCCTGGAGCAGGAGAATGTAACTTTTACCTAGTTTCTGGTTTCTGGTTCTGGTTTCTAGTTTTAAATCCAGAACTACGACACTAGACTCTGAATGTTCGCTCTCTGTTGCTTTTATTCCCCGGCCTTGGCATATACTGAATACGCATTAACGTCTGACCCGGGAGAATCCATGACAGCATTCAGGATCGATATTGATAATATTTCCCACAAGGAGTATTTACGCCTGTTCGGCAAACTGATCCTGTATGCCGACTTTGGAGCTATTATTGCCTGCCTGGCCTGGATGTTTTACTGGCTGGATCGCATACCGGATCACGTTATTCATACGCATGCGGTTACCCCCTTTCTCTTTCTCACAGCATTGCTGTCCGGGGTCGGTGCTACATGGATCATGATCCGAACGGGTAAGCAGATAGGGACCAGGTTGAACCGGCTCTGGATCTTCCTGGAGGCCTCCTATGCGACAGGAGCCTCAATCCTGGGAATAATGGCCTTCATTTACTTCCCGCCCCTTTAACCGTCCTTGCCCGGCAAGGGACCCGCGTTGGAAACTGTGATCACCATTGTTGTTTTACCCACCGAAGCGGCATTGCGAAAGGCACCGAGAAGGGCTCTGAAAACCTCCTCGTCCTCACCCCACAACAGTGTGCTCATGACCCCGATCTCCTTTTCCACACGATGTTCACAAATCGCATCTACTGCTGTACTGATACCAGGCGTGAGTTCCGTCTGCCTGAGAGGATAGACGCTTAATTGCGCTGAGATTTTATTCATACCTGCTCCACTTTTCATCAATCGTGAACAGACTCATGGGTTAACCTCCATAGTTCAAGGTTCGAGGTTCAAGGTACAAGATTCAATGTGCAAGGTGCAAGGTTCAAAATTCTAACAAAAAGGTCTTCCGGATAA
Source organism: Pseudomonadota bacterium (assembly GCA_003228585.1). Taxonomy (GTDB): domain Bacteria; phylum BMS3Abin14; class BMS3Abin14; order BMS3Abin14; family BMS3Abin14; genus SZUA-204. The sequence goes on along the minus strand of QIEJ01000077.1, from coordinate 8,079 downwards.
TGCGTACCTCATTCCCCGAATGAACCGCTTTTTTATGCTTTCCATTCTCCGAGGACATTCGTTTACCACAAATAGGGGACAAACTACCATTTCAGGGTAGTTATTTGTCCAGCCAAACAAACAATCTTTTTAAATTCAAACACTTACAACTCGGCACGGCTATTGCTCAATATCATATTCTATTTGTGGAATATGGGTATGGAAAAAACCAGTGGAAAAAATTTTTAAATACAGCTTTATCCTCTTTCTGACGGTGCTGTTCCTGGCACTCCCGGAGAGGGACGTCAACTTGCCGGGACATACGATGTCCAGCCTCTTTTCCGGCCCTGGACTCGATCCCGCGCCGAGGGTTTACGGTCTCACGCCACCGAAAACAGTCCCGGGGAATCGGGATTTTTCCGGGAAAGTGGATAATTCACCGGAGCTGATTGCACGGTTTAAGGCACTCAAAGCCCTTGACGACGGGATCAATGAGAAGATAGCCAAAGAGGCTATCTATCATATTTTCAACCTGGCGCCGGATTATGATCTGGACCCTGATCTGGTCCTGGCCGTGGGGTTCGTGGAGTCCAGGTTCACCAACCTGATCGGCCCCACTGGAGACTATGGGGTTATGCAGATCAACTACGAGGTGTGGGGCGAGGAATTGGGTCTGTCAAAAAAGGACCTGTTCGATATTGAGCACAGTGTCGCCACTGCCTGTCGAATTCTCTCATCTTACAGGCTTCGGTGGTCTGAACGCTACATTGCCGCCTACAACGGTTTCGGCCGCGGCTACGAAGGAAGGGTTCAGCGAACCCTCTTCCGGATCCGGGGATACCTCGAAGCGGACGGCATCAGCAGCTTGTCCTGATTATTACAGCCCCTCAACTTCACGGTTCAATACGGCCTTGTCGTAGGCGGCCATCACATCTCTCTGGCTAACTGTGCCGATGATCTTCCTGCCGTCATCCTCCGATATCACGGGCAGTTGGGAGATCCCCCTGCTTCCCATCTCCTGCAGAGCAGTCAGGATGCTGTCCGATGGCCTTATGGTGACGATGTCCACCGTGGCTACATCTCTGGCAATAACCAGACTGTTCAGGGTTTCCTCCTGAAGCGCGGACCGGATGTCGCGAAAGGAGATGATCCCCGTCAGTTCCTTTTTTTCATTTACCACGTGCAGGTAGGAGACATCCCTCGTTTTCAGACGGTTGATGACATCCCCGAGCTGCATGCCTTCCGGAACAGTAACAACGCGACCACGCATGATGTCCTGAACTTTGAGGGCCTGCAGGATACTCTGCTCCCACCCTTGGGAAAGCTCCACACCGCGGCGCAAAAGCTTGATCGTGTAGATGGAACCGCGTTTTATGGAGCTGGCAACGAGGGTACTGATAATGCAGGCGAACATCAGGGGCAGGATGATCTTATATGTGGCGGTCATCTCGAAGATGATAATTATAGCTGTTATGGGCGCATGTGTGGTGCCCGCGACCACGGCGCCCATGGCCACAAGGGCGTAGGCTCCGGGATCAGCGGTGATATTGGGGAAAAGTGAATGGACACCCCACCCGAAAAAGCCCCCGGTCATGGCCCCGATAAACAGTGATGGGGCAAATATTCCCCCTGAACCGCCGCTGCCAATGGTGATCGAGGTGGCAAGAATTTTTACAAAGACCAGACTCAGGAGAAGTACAGCGGGCAGATTGTTCGTAAGAGCCAGGTTAATTGCCCCGTACCCGACTCCGAACACATGGGGCCATTTCAAAAGAAGGAATCCGAGCAGGAGACCGCCCAGTGCCGGTTTTAAATATTCGGGAATCTTGAATGCCTCAAAGCCGTCCTCGCACTTATACAGGCTGACAATGAACAAAACCGCAACCAGGCCGGAAGCAACACCCAACAGGGGATACAGGAGATATTCCCACAGGGAGATCAATTCGTACGATGGAATAATAAAGGCAGGAAAATCACCAAAATAGTGACGAGAGATGGCGGTGGCGGTCACCGAGGAAAGGACTACCGGGGAAAAGGTAGTGAAACCAAACTCACCCAGAATGACTTCCGCGGCGAATAGTGCCCCGGCAATTGGCGCGTTGAAGGTCGCGGCGATGCCGGCAGCGGCGCCACATCCCACGAAAGTTCTTTGCCGGAGTGTGGGCGCCCTCAGCATCTGTGACAGAGTGGAACCGATGGATGAGCCTATCTGGACAATTGGCCCCTCCCGCCCCACTGACCCCCCGGACCCGATGGAAATGCCCGATGCCAGGATCTTGACCAAAGCCACCCTCGAGCGAATTCGCCCACCCTTCAGGGCCACGGCCTCCATGACCTCCGGCACACCGTGCCCTTTGGCTTCACGAGCGCCGAAGTAAATCAGTGGACCCACGATGAGACCGCCCAGGGCAGGCAGGCCGATCTTGAGATAGAGCGGCAGACCAGGGTGAAAGGTCAGGACATCGTTTGTATTCCCATAAAAAGCATACTGTGCGAACTTGATGGCGAAACGGAATATGAGGGCACCGTAGCCACCCAGAAAACCGATGAGAATGGCGATCAGTGAGAGGTAGACATGCTGGTGCAGACGCACCTTACTCAGGGCATGAAGAATTCTCTGAGAGTTTCTCTTTGCCATTGACCAGCCCCCAAGGCAGATAGTCCTGTTTTATCTTAAGGGTCTTGACTGCTTTTTCAAAGGACAAAAACCGATTACTGGTTACGGGTCACCAATTACCGGATACCAGTCACCTGTCATTCGGCGAGCTTCTTCTCGACCGATTCGACCTTGCCCTGGCCGGTGGCGTCCTTGTCGCGCCTGTCGTCGATGACGACCCGGGTGGAGACCCTTTGAACTCCCTGGTTAAAGGGTATGTTGTGGACCATCCGGACAGCCTCGAGGATCTCCTCAAGGGTGCCCTCCAGGATGCTCCCCATGGGTGTAAGAGTGTGCTTCAGGCTGGACTCATCCAGAGCCTTGACGCACTCAGCCACGTAACTGCTGAGGCTGGTACTTCCCGTACCCAGAGGCGTCACTGTCACAAACGCGATAACCATTTCAAATCCTCCTCATGAAAAAGTTAAAAGTAGAAAGTGAAAGGGGAAAAGTTCAGAAATTAAAGCGAGCCATCGGAGGTTTTCCGGGTGAAACGCGAAGCGAAGCTGGTTTTCTGCGAAGTCGAGCGGTTTATCCGGGGAACCTTCGTTCTCAGGCATTAACCTTTCTCCCAGTATTTAGCTTTTTCAGGGATAACCCACCTCACTCCTCCCCTCGGATCCTTCGAGTCCCCTTTGTACCTTGGAATCAGGTGCACATGCATATGAGGAACAGTTTGACCGGCAGCCTCACCGTCATTGATACCGATATTGTACCCTTTCGGGGAGTGTTTCGCGTCCAGCGCTTCTTTCGCTTCCTCCAGAGCCTGAAGGATGGCCTCTTTTTCAACAGGCCGAAGTTCGAAGAAGGACTGAACATGGCGCCTGGGAATTATGAGAGAGTGTCCCTCTGAGACCGGAAAGGCATCCCGGATAGTGATTGAATACTCTGACTCCGAAATAACCCGGTCGGGGGTCAGAGAGCAAAATGGACAATTCAATGAGGGAACCTGGCTCTCGCACGGCACATCCGTCTGACACAGGCCGCATCCAATTTCCTTTGCCCCGTACTTCTTCGCCAGAGATTTAAATTGGCCGCCGTAAGTATATCGATTACAAAGGTCCTTGTCGTGCCCATCCCCGGATATGGCCCCGGCGGGGCACCGTTGGATACAGATCCCGCACTCTTCCCCCCTGCACAGGAGACAGTTCTCACGGTGGTCCACATAAGGCCTCGCCGTCGGTTCCATGACAATGTCGGTGATCACGCTCCCGCAGCGGTGAGCTATACCCCGGGAGGTGATAAGCCCATCGTTGATGCTGAAGGTCCCCAGCCCGGCGGCATATGCTGCGTGGCGCTCGGACCAGGTTGAGGCCAACCCGGCTTTCACATCATCCACCCTCTTCCAACCTTCCATCAGCATGGGAGCGGCAGCCTGTCCCCCCTGTTTCGTGAGAAACACCACCACCATTTTCCTTACCTCATCGTTGAACAGTTCCCCGAAGTTCCTCGTGTGACCCCACTGCCTGGAGGGGTACCGATCCTCCATCCGATTACTCATGCGGACCGGTTCCGTTATGGGAAGGACCCAACTGACCACCGTCCCTTCCATGGGGCCTGCTGTTGGGGCCCCCTGATTCAGAATCTCGGCCGGAGTCCAGTGAAAGGGGCCGATGATGCGCTTGTAATCTTCAAAAAGGCTGTCCGCCGCCGAGGCGAAGCCAACCAGGGGCGCCTCGAAGTACCTGCCTCCCTCCTCCCCGACATTGCCGGAATGTTTTTCAACAAACTGGCATATCTCTCTCTGAAGCTGTGCCTTGATATCCATAATATTCCTTTAATCCTCGAGCCTTCGTCCGATTCCAGCTGGTTAAAGCTTTTTATCAGACTTTACAGCGGGAATCCACTGCACCGCGATGACCGAGATCAGGCTGAAGCCCGAGGCCATCAGGAAGGGGATCCGGTAATCCACGATCCACAAAAACCCGCCGATGACCGGCAGCACAACAGCTGCAATGTGATTGATGGTGAATCCCACCGCCATGCTTGGAGCTATATCCTGCTTGTCGGCAATCTTCTGAAAATAGGTCCGGATGGCTATGGAGAAGTTGAACAGGAGGTTGTCCGTCACGTAAAGGCCCGCCGCCACCCACCGGGACTGTGTAATCGCATACCCCAGGAATACTAAAATCATTCCTCCGTATTCAACCGTCAATACCCTGCGCTCGCCGAACCTGACGATGGCTTTTCCCACCAGAGGAGACGTGAAGTAGCCGACTATGTTGTTCAATATGAACAGGATGGTGACCTCCTGGACGCTGAACCCGAAGACCTTGACCAGGAGAAAGACCGAAAAGGCGATAAATATCTGCCTCCTGGCCCCCGCCATGAAAGTGAGAAAATAGAAGAGACGGTATTTCCACCGGAAGACCATCTGCTTTCGCTGGGGCACAAGCGCATGATCCACCGGGTTCTGTCTCAATCCCCAGATCCCCACGCCCACCACCAGGATGCCCACTACCAGAAACATCGTCCGGTAGTCCAGCCGAGCACTCATGAGAAACACCAGTATACCCACGCCAATGTTGGTGGCCGCTATCAGACTGCGTATGGACCCGAGCACAAGCGGTGCGGTGGAGGAGTCGAAATATTGAAGCGTCAGGGACTGGTTGGTGGTTTCATAATAGTGGAATCCGAAACTCATAAGCATGGTCGTGGCCGCGATCCCCAGGAAACTGGGGAAAAACCCTGTGATGCCCACCCCGATCCCCAGTACAAGGATGGAAAGAGCCGACAGCCTGTGCTCTTTGACAAGCAGCATCATCCAGACAGCGAACAGTGCCAGAAAACCGGGAATTTCCCTTACCGCCTGGACGATGCCCATCTGGTGGCCATCGATGTGGGCAACCTCAACAGCGAAATTATTCAGAAGTGTCCGCCAACTCTGGAGCCCTACCATGGAGGCCACGCTGAGGATAAGAAGAAAGCGCAGCATGGAGCGCTGCCGCGCGGGAACTTTTGGTATTGAAAACATCTGTCTTTACCCCTCCACCTGCCCCGCAGCCTGGGTGGCCGGACGTATGACGGCAAATGTATCCCAGGTGTAAAGGGCCAACCCGGCCCAGATGAAGGCAAAGCTCACCAGGTGGGCGCGGGTAAAGGTCTCACCGAAAACGAGGACGGCCCAGAGGAAGTGGCCCGTGGGAACGACGTACTGCATGATCCCCATGGTGGACAGCCTGAGGCGGTTCAATGCGGCGCCGTACAGAATGAGGGGGATGGCGGTGACAACGCCCGCCATGGCGAGCAGAAAATCCATCCGTCCGATGTCACCTGACATGAAAGAGGCCTGACCCCGGGCCATGAGGAAGACCAGGTAGATTATTGCCAGAGGAATTGTGAGCATCATCTCCACAGTCAGCCCCGCCACCGCTGGAACCCGCGCGGCCTTGCGGATCAGCCCGTAGAATCCGAAACTGAAGGCCAGGATGAGCGATACCTGGGGCACCCGGCCCACCATGACAGTCTGTAAAATGACCCCCGCTGCGGCCAGGGCGATGCTCACCTTCTGCAGTGCGGTGAGTCTTTCGCGGAGAAAAAAGAATCCCAAAAGGACACTGACAAGAGGGTTGATGAAATAACCGAGGCTGCTTTCCAGGACCCTTCCGTCCGCCACGGCCTTGATGAACACCAGCCAGTTGATGGAGATGAGAAGGGTGGTGCAGCCGAGGATGGCAATGGACCGCCAGTCCCTGAGGATTTTTCCCAACTCTGTCCCCTTCCCTGTGACGAAAACGAACAAAAGAAGGAAAACACCCGACCAGACGATTCGGTGGGCCAGCACTTCAGGTGCCGGCACCGCAGCCACGGCCTTGAAATAGAGGGGAAAGCTCCCCCAGATGAGGTAGGCGGCCAGTCCCTGGACTGTTCCCAGCCTGCTCCCGGACGGCTCCTCGATATCTCCTGAAGCATAGTTGGTCTGCATGGACGTATCATACATGAATAACAGTAACGGTATCAGTAGAAGTAGAAGAGCCCGAGGCAGGCAGCATGTCGACAAACCTCGGGGGTTAAAGCGGAGGTAAGAAGGTCTATTCGGCCTGTTGTCTCAGGACTGTTACGCTCTCTCCCCCGATGCCCCAGTTGTCGGTGTTCACCTCCTCGATGATGACCACGGTTGTCTGAGGGTTTTTACCCAGCACGTCCACCAGAAGCCGGGTTGCGCCTTTGATTAATTTTGATTTCTGTTCGGCTGTGACTCCATCATCAGTGACCTTGATTTTAACGTATGGCATGATTTTACCCCCTTGTTAAACTGCTCAGTCCTACGGTTCGATCCCGTTTTCCTTTAGAAAACCCCTTAAGTCCCCGAGAATAACGGCATGACCGATGACCAGCTGTGTCTGTTTGCGCAGGTACTCGAGCACCTCGCCTGTTATCTGACCCTGTGTCATCTCTCCGCGGGTACCATCCGGCCTTCTGGTTACAACTTTATTGCCTTCTTCATCCACTTCAAGCAGCTTCAGATACTCTGCAATATACGCTGGCAGCGGCGCCATTTTGGAGACTACAACTCCGATAACCTTGCCATCGCCTGCATTGATCAACGGGCCGCCGGAATTCCCGCTGTTGATGGCGGCATTAACGATCAGCCTCATTTTTGGAACGGTGTCTTCGTATGTTTTTGTGGTCGCTTTCCCCGCGTAGTGACCGGTCGTCAGCAAGGGATCATTCCCTGTGTAACCTGCCGGGTAACCCCATATGGAAACGGGACTGCCTTTCCTGATTCTGGACGCGTCGCTTACGACAAAAGAGCTTTCCCCTATTTTACCGTCTATATCCAGGAGAGCCAGGTCAAGGGCTCTGTCGGATGAGAATTTTGCAGCTCTGATGCTCCTCCCGGAGGCGGTCCTGATCTCTATCGTTCGATCATCACACCCTGAAATGACGTGATCAGCGGTGATCACCTTTCCGCTTTTGTGCAGGAAACCTGTACCGCTGAGGGACTTATTAGTGATCCCGTCATCACTGGTGCACGTGACCCTGAACACTGAATTAACAGCAGTCTTCCCGAACACTCCAAAATCGATGTTCATGTATTCAAGGTGCTTATGCCGGGATGAAGCAAAAGCCGATGAGTCCAGCCCATCCAGGGTGTCCGCATCCACCGCGTCACTCGCGTAGGAACTGGCCACAGACATGAGAATGGACAAGAATAGAATGGTAATTTTCAATCGCATAATATCCGTCCTTTTTTCTAATGTTACCCCGTTTTGGGGCAATAAACATCCTTATTCCGGATAAAAAGCTGATTCAGCGCCCTTCGATCCCGCCTTCTACTTCTACTTCTACTCCAACGGTACGGCCTTAAATCCTGTAAAATGATACTATCCGGCTGAGGATCGTCTGAAATAACAATTAAGGGAATGATTCGGCTAAAATGTCCAGGCGTATTGTTTTAATTTTAGGTTCATCCGGGAAATGAGTACCTGTAAAGGAAGTCT
>QIEJ01000216.1 GCA_003228585.1 Pseudomonadota bacterium | reverse complement strand
TTTATCAGGACTCTGGCATCGGACCTGGGTGAAATGGAGGATCTGCCAGAGGAGATAGCCTTACTCATCAGCAGGTGGGCCTGCAAATCCAGCATAACAGCAGGAAGAAGGCTGACGGAAGAGGAAATGGCAACCCTTGTGGACGACTTGCGGCATGCTGAAGCCGGGTTTGCCTGTCCGCATGGCAGGCCTACCATCGTTGCCATAGCTCTTGAAGATATTGAGAAGCTCTTCGGCAGGAGATGAAAGACCGCGTTTTTGTCCAGGTAATAACGGGCCCGACAGCTTCAGGAAAGTCCAGGCTGGCCATGGAATTGGCCAATATGATCCCCATGGAGATCATTAACGCCGATTCCATGCAGGTCTATCGTGGTATGGATATTGGAACCGCGAAACCAGACAGTGAGGATAGATTGAGGGTTCCCCATCATCTGTTGGATATCAGGGAACCGGATGAGCCATTCAGCGTAGGAGAATATAATAAACTGTTCAGAGAAGTCGTTCCTTTAATCGCCGGAAGACAGCGTCTGCCGGTGATGGTTGGCGGAACAGGTCTATATATCAGGGTTGCGCTGGGAGGGATTTTCCCCGGCCCTTCCAGAGATGAAGAATTAAGGAAAAACCTCCTTGAGGACGAGGAAGCGGAAGCCGGCACCCTGTATCGCAGATTGCGGAAGATTGATCCCATATCCGCTGACAGGATACATCCGGGCGATCTGGTGCGGATAATCAGAGCCCTCGAGGTTTACGACCTGACATCAAAACCAATAAGTGTTCACCAGGACGAGCACGACTTCAACGAAAGGCCGTACAGAACAGAAATACATTGCCTGAATCCGCCGCGTGAGAAACTGGTAGAATGGATAGGCGCCCGTGTGGACAGAATGGTGGCAATGGGCCTTTTGGAGGAGGTCAGGACTTTAAAAAATCTCGGTTTCGGACCAGGATTGAACTCCATTAAAGGTCTGGGATACAGGGAGATGATGTCCCACCTGCAGGGAGATATGGATTTTCATGAATCTGTAGAACTGATTAAGAGAAATACAAGAAGATTCGCCAAACGACAGATGACATGGTTCAGGGCCGAGAAGGATGTTATCTGGCATACAATAGAGTCGGAAAACGACCTGGGTGCACTGGCGAAGGAGATAGCCAGGGGCCTTGCGGCAAAGGGCTAAGTGGAGGGTAATTTGAAAAAAAAGTGGAGTACGATCAGTCTGGTTATAGGTCTTTTGCTGGCCCTGAACGGGCTTCCCTCACACGCGTCTGAAAAACAGGATGTATATCGTGTGTCAGCTTACTCACCTATCGATGGAGGTGATATAGCCGGGGCGCAGAACAGCGCTGTTACAGCGGCAAAGGAAAAAGCCATCAGCATGGCACTGACAAGGATCGTTCCTGAGCAGACACTCACGTCCCTCCTCCCCTTGCTGGTGGAAAGGGTTATCCCCAAATTTGACACATTTATCGCAAACTACAAAATAATTAATCAGGACGTAAGCAATCGGGCCTATACGGTCCATGTTTCAGTAACAGTCGATCTGGATCTTCTCAGGAAATATCTCACGTCCCTCGGGGTTATAAAAGGACCTGGCAGCCGTCCACTGGCAGTTGTCTACGTCACTCTGGACGTACCCGCTGAACTGGACAATGTGAAAAATCTGGGAGTATTGGCCACAGAGATCGTTTCAAAAAGCCTTGAAAATTCAGGGGTAACCGTGGTCCCGATACAACCCGATGACGAGTTCGGGTTCAGGTTTATCAGGCCTCCCCAGCTCAGTGAAAATCTCCTGACTGAGGGTCGTCATATCGGAGCTGATCTCGCGGCAGGCATTATATTTCAGATGAACAATGATGCGAACTGGGACGGCAACCTCGCTTCAACGCCGTTGAAGGTGTCCCTTCAATGGGCTGACCTTGCCACCGAAACCATGATGAAGGTCAACTTTTCGGAAGCGATCGTGGACCTTGGATCAGAGGACATCAGATCATCAAATAAAAATCTTAACAGGATCCTCTCTATATTGGCGGACAATCTTGGTTCAGACATTCAGGCCTCTCTCGGAAACCTTGAAATCACCCCAATAGGCCACCAGTTGTCTATTAAGGGGCCGATTTCAACACCAATGTACAGGGAGTTTGTTTATAGTTTGATGTCCCGATTGGGTGAGGCTTCAGACCTGATCCCTTCCCGGTTTACCAGAGACGGAATTGAAATGAAACTCTGGACCACGAAAAGCCCGGAAGAGGTTGGAACTATCCTTGACGATCTCAAGTTGTCCGGCGCTACTATCCAGTGGGAGTTGCGATCCGGTAAATTTTTGCTGACCTTGTCCAGTGATGGAGAAGAGGCCAAGGGTGTCAGAGAGCTGGGGGAAGAGGTCTACTTCTATAAAAGGCTGCCGGTTCCGGGAGTTGAGAACCCGGAGGATCTGAAGAAAATACAAATCGTTCTCTGGAAGGAAGAGGAGGAAAATGGAACCTTTTCCAGAGCGAACATGGCGCCGACAGGGATGGGAATTCTGGGCCGAATCGATCCATCCAGGGATCATGATCTGTTTCGGTTCGAAATTCCTCGTGGTGCTGTGGAAATATACGTATTGGTTGAGCAAACCGGGCCTAACGAGGTGCAGCCAAGAGTCAGAATGTTTGATAGCAGCGGAAAACTCATCAGGGACACCAAAGCCAAAGCGCGAGGTAGAAACGCTTATTTTTCATTCCCCATCGATCCGGCAATACAGGAGATAGTCCTCTCCGTTGAAGATAATCTCAATCGGTATACCTCCATGTTTCCCTATGTGCTGACGGTCGGGGTGAAAATCGCGGAAAAGGAGGATGATGAATCTTCCTAATGCGTTGACAATGATAAGAATTCTGTTGATCCCCCTTTTTCTTTACAAGGTGTTGAGGGGTGAATTTGCATTCGCGGCCGCAGTTTATCTGACCGCCACTGTGACAGATGGACTCGATGGGGCCATTGCCAGGATATGGAACCTGCAGACCAGACTCGGCACCTTCCTCGATCCGATGGCCGACAAACTGCTGATAACAACCTCATACATCAGCCTCGCGTTCCTCAACATCATACCCTTATGGCTTGCCATAGCCGTGATCAGCCGCGACATCATCATTGTTACCGGCATACTTGCTGTATATTTCCTGAAGAATCAGCTGATCATCAAACCTCACCCCGTCAGCAAAGTGACAACCTTTTTTCAGTTCATGACAGTCCTTTGGGCACTGGTTTTATCTTCACAAATGGTCATGGCTGATCTGCCCGGTGTCATCAAATCCTACGCATACCTTACGTCTCTGACAGGGATCCTGACAGTGATCTCCGGCGGCATCTATATCCTGGCCGGTTTCAGATCTCTTGAGGAGTGATGTTCCATTGAGACGGATCATTCTGCCTGTAATCGCTGTGTTAGTCATAATGCAGCCTGGCGCCCCGAAAGCGGACGTGTGGAACATGACCGGTGGAATCGGGTACTCCCGATTGAACGGCAACACCAATAATGAGAAAAAGGATTCACTGGTTCTCAACCTGAGTCCGTCTTACAAGTCAGTTTCCTGGGAATTTTCCCTGGACCTCAACCTGCGATGGGATACTGATGATGGTTCCTTCTTCAGTGAGGAGTGGAACCGAAAAGGAGCATGGCTCAGGCCGCTGAATAAACTGGGGTACCGAACAATCGACGAAAGCTGGAGTGTATACCTCCTTCAATATGGGCAGATGACCCTGGGAAGCGGACAAACCCTCAGAGGGCTGGTCGGCGGGGCGGAGGTTAATTACAGTCTGCCCGGGATTTATCTGGAGAGAACTACCCGCACAACCACCTTCCAGGTATTTGTCGATCAGGCCATTGATCCTGGCGTGGGCGGATTCAGCTTTACATGGGAACCTCGCCCTGAACTGGTTTTCTCCCTCGAGGGCGCAATTGACCCGACAGCGCCCCTTGAGTGGTCCGGTGGCTTCAGCCGGGGGCGGCCAGAGGCTGACTCGGAGGATGCAGTTTACGGTTATGGCGGCGAGGGAAAGGCACGATTCTACGATAGTATCCTGTTGGATCTTGCTCTGTTCATGAACGCCGGAGTCCTGAATGATACCCAGGGAGCAGGTGTGGGGTTCATGGCCGACATGGACTTTTCCCAGGCATATCAGCACCGGTTGTCTCTCAAGGCATCGTCGGTCCTCTGCAAGAATGGATATGTTCCAGCCTATTTCGATGAGCTGTATAAAATAGAAAGATGGGGTGTAAACGGCGAAACGCTTCTCCAGATCAATCCTCTTGACGGGAGTGGTCCGGACCGGATGATGCTGATGACCAGATTGGGATACAGACTCGGGGAGTTCTTTAACCTGGAAGGGAGATATGACCAGTTTGACGATAAGTCCATGAAAAGAGCAGGTTTGCTTCTCAGCCTTCTGGAGGAGGGCGGAAAAGGGATTGAAGCACTGGTCTGGTCCAGATCAGACGATAAGGATGAGGAACTTTTTCAGAAGAACGTAAACCTGTTCACTCGTGTGTCTGCGCTCTATAACCTTTTTCCCCATCTTCTGCTGAAACTCAACTATGAGTATTCCTGGGCGTTTCTTGAGGAGGCGGGTGGGGCAGTGCCGGCGAGTGATCTGGTTCTGCTGGCGCAATACACCATCTCCTTCTAGAATCCTGTTGGAGGATCACGAACAGGATTCTAGCATCTTGACAAAGAATGACCGAGTTGTTACTAACTCTCTCTGGAAACAGGCACGTAGCTCAGTGGGAGAGCACTGCCTTGACGCGGCAGGGGTCGGCGGTTCGAAACCGCCCGTGCCTACCATCTGATAATTAGGGCACATGTTCCTTTTTTTTTGGGGCATCTTGACAGGACTGTTTCAGGATGCCTTTGCTTTTAGTTGATTCTTCTTTGTTCCGAAGGTCCCTTGGGGTTGTGTGCCCGAGAACTGCGGTGGCAAGGGCGGTGGCGGGCGTTCGTCATTGCGAACTGACTGTTTCGTGAAGCAATCCCGGAGGAACTTTCACGCATGAGATTGCCACGTCGGCCACAGTCTTCAGACCTCCTCGCAATGACAATCGCTCGACTTGGAATTCTGAATTTGGAATCTAGATTATGAAACAGAAACCATGAGGTCGACGCATTGAAGATCACGTTCCCGGACGGTTCCTCGAAGGATTATCCGAAAGGGACCAGCCTGAAGGACATAGCCTCCTCAATAGGGGAACGCCTGGCTCGGGAGGCTCTTGCCGCCAGAGTGAACGACCATCTGGTGGACTTGAGCGCCCAGGTGGAAAAAGATTCAGCCATCCGGTTCATCACCTTTAATGACCCGGAAGGTGAGGACATATTCAGGCACAGCGCCTCGCATGTTATGGCCCAGGCCGTCAAAAGAATCTTCCCTGACACGAAGCTGGCCATTGGGCCCTCCATAAAGGACGGTTTCTACTACGATTTTGACACCCCGGAGGTACTGACTGAGGATAACCTGGCCAGGATAGAAGAGGAGATGACCCGTATCGTCAGCGAGCACATACCCTACGTCCGGGAAGAATTGTCGAAGGACGATGCCATCGCACTTTTCAGGGAGATCGGTGAGGACTACAAAGTTGAGATGATAGAGGCCATAGATGAGGACACCGTGTCCCTTTACAGGCAGGATGATTTCATTGATATGTGCCGGGGTCCTCACGTTCCCGACACCGGGTATGTGAAATCGCACAAACTCCTCAGTCTCGCCGGCGCCTATTGGAAGGGTGATGAGCACAACAAGATGCTCCAGCGTATTTACGGGACGGCATTTCCCAGGAAAAAAGACCTGAAAATATATCTGAACCGGCTGGAGGAGGCCAGGAAGAGGGATCATCGGCGTCTTGGCAGGGAACTGGACCTGTTCTCCATTGTCGATGAGGCGGGTCCTGGTTTTGTGATCTACCATCCCAAAGGAGCGCTCATCCGCACTATCCTGGAGGATTTCGAGAAAAAAGAGCATCTCAACAGAGGGTATCAGATCGTCATCGGACCTCAGCTTCTCAAGGTCGACCTCTGGAAGAAGTCGGGCCACTTCGATAATTACCGTGAAAATATGTATTTTACTGACGTAGAAGGCATCCAATACGGTATCAAGCCCATGAACTGCCTTGCGCACATGCTGATTTACAAGTCTCATATACGGAGCTATCGTGACCTTCCTATCCGTTATTTCGAACTGGGCACCGTGTATCGGCATGAAAAATCAGGAGTTTTACACGGCCTTCTCCGGTTGCGCGGATTCACCCAGGACGATGCCCATATTCTCTGCACGCCGGAGCAGGTCAACTCAGAGATCCGGGGAGTCATCGGGTTCATTAAAGATGTCATGGGCGTTTTCGGATTTGAATACGAAATGGAACTGTCGACCCGTCCCGAGAAATCCATAGGGTCCGAAGCGGATTGGGAAATGGCTACAAGCTCCCTGAGACAGGCACTTGACGATGAAGGGATAACTTACGATACGAATGAGGGAGATGGCGCGTTTTATGGCCCCAAGATCGATGTGAAGCTCCGTGACGCCATCGGTCGTATGTGGCAGTGTGCAACCATCCAATGTGATTTTGCTCTTCCTGAAAGGTTCGACCTGGAATATGTGGGACAGGACGGTGGCCGTCATCGTCCCATAATGCTGCACAGGGTGATCCTGGGATCCATTGATCGCTTCCTCGGTGTGCTTATTGAACATTATGCTGGTGCCTTTCCCACATGGCTTGCCCCTGTTCAGGTGAAGATATTGACAATCACGGACAAGAGTGCTACCTATGCCGGGTCCGTGGCGGGGAGGCTTGTAAGCGAAGGAATCAGGGTAGAAACCGATTTCAGGAACGAGAAGATCGGCTACAAGATAAGAGAATCCCGTCTGGAAAAAGTTCCTTATATGTTGATCATTGGAGAAAAGGAAGCCGCCACAGGTGCCGTTTCCGTCAGGCATCGGGAAGACGGTGACAGAGGGGTTGTGTCCCTTGATCATTTTCTTGATGATCTGAGGGAAGAATCATCTGTGCCGGCGTTTTCCCAGAGCCAAGGAGGGTTAAGATAGCATCGGAAAAGCGAATACCAGTTA
The DNA here is from genome assembly GCA_003228585.1 of Pseudomonadota bacterium. Lineage (GTDB taxonomy): Bacteria > BMS3Abin14 > BMS3Abin14 > BMS3Abin14 > BMS3Abin14 > SZUA-204. Next base: position 8,110 of record QIEJ01000216.1, on the reverse strand, counting down.
ATCAGCTCATTAAGGCCCGGGAAGTCCGTGTAATAGGGCCGGGAGGAGAACAACTCGGCATTCTGAGCAAAGAGGCCGCCATAGAGGCTGCGGAAGAATTAGGATTGGATCTTGTCGAGGTTGCTTCTAACGCGGATCCCCCTGTTTGCCGAATAATGGACTTCGGCAAATTCAAGTATCAGCAGAGCAAGAAGGCTCAGATCGCCAAGAAGAAGCAGAAGATCATCCTGGTTAAGGAAATAAAGGTACGACCAAAGACGGATACCCATGATCTCGAGGTCAAAGCGAAGCACGCCAGGAGGTTCCTGTCAGAGGGAAATAAAATAAAGGTAACTGTCCGATTCAGAGGCAGGGAATTCGCCCACACCGATCGAGGCCATATAGTACTCAACAAACTTCTGGAAATGCTCGAAGATGTTGCCACAGTTGAGGCTCACCCCAAGATGGAAGGCAGGATCATGTTCATGGTCCTGGCACCGAGCAACTAGAATTCTGGAGATTGTAATGCCAAAGATTAAGACAAACAGAGGCGCGGCAAAGAGATTTGGACGCACCGGATCCGGCAAGGTGAAGAGGAGAAGAGCTTTTCACAGTCATATGTTGACCAGTAAAAACAAGAAACGAAAGAGAAGACTCCGGGCCGGGACGATCGTTCATCCAGCGGATGCGAAAAATATCAAGAAACTGATACCTTATATTTAACTGATTCAGGAGAAACAAGATGCCCAGAGTTAAAAGGGCGGTTCACGCCAGAAAAAAGAAAAAGAGCCTGCTCTCCAAGACGTCCGGTTACAGAGCGGGCAGAAAAAACCTGCCCAGCCAGGCCCGGCATGCACTTGAGAAGGCACTTCAGTATTCCTACCGGGATCGTCGCACGAGAAAAAGGGATTTTCGCAGGCTGTGGATTGTTCGGATCAATGCAGCTGCGCGGAACTCTGGTATTTCCTACAGCCAGTTCATGCATGGCTTGTCTGAAGCAGGTATCACACTGGACCGAAAAGTCCTCTCGGATCTTGCTGTTCACGATAGCGCCGCATTTTCCGAACTGGCCAGGATCGCGGCTGGGAATCTTCAGAAAAGCGCATGATCTTCGTCAGGTTGTTTTGAACCAGCAATAAACAAAGGCAATGAGGGAGAGTGAGACCCAGGACGGCCTGCCACAGAGAGGGGAAGCCACAGGCTGCAAACTTCCCTGGAAAGGCGTGGGTTTCTTTCACTCCTGAGGTTCCCAAGGCGGCAGGATCAACCGCGAGGCGGTTCATCTCAGCCAACGATAAAAACGCTGAAGTGTTTTCCGAGTGCTCCTGAAAACAGGAGAATCGGGGTGGTATCGCGGAGCGATAAGGCTTCCGTCCCTGGGATGGAGGCTTTTTTATTATTAGAAATCTGGAGTAATTATATGAAGAACAAAGTAGATAAACTGCTCAAGGAAGCAACCAGAGCAATTACCGCGGCGGCGTCATCCAGGGAACTCGACGACATTCGGGTTCGGTATCTTGGAAAAAAGGGAGACATAACTGTTCTTCTCAAATCACTGGGCCAGCTTTCACCCGAAGAACGCCCATCAGCGGGGCAGGCGGTTAACACCGGAAGAAAAATCGTCGAGAAGGAGCTGCTGGAAAGAAAAAACGATATCGAGTCCGCCGAAAGGGAGATGAAACTTCAGGAGGAGCAGATCGACATCACCTTGCCTGGCGTCTCTTTCAGAAGAGGTCATCGTCACCCTGTAACCCGGGTCATGGATGAGGTTATCCAGATCTTCACGGGGATGGGGTTTTCTGTGAGGGAAGGACCTGAAGTGGAGAGCGATTATTATAATTTCGAGGCCCTTAACTTACCGAAGAACCATCCCGCGCGTGACATGCAGGACACATTCTACATCGGGGAGGACACGGTTCTTCGGACCCACACCTCACCTGTCCAGATCAGGACCATGGAGTCTGAAACCCCTCCGTTGAGGATCATTTCCCCCGGGAAGGTTTATCGGGTCGATTACGATGTCAGCCATTCTCCGATGTTCCACCAGGTGGAGGGTTTCATGGTTGATGAGAATGTTGCCTTCAGCGATTTAAAGGGCACCTTCGTTCACTTTGTCAACCAGTTTTTCGGTGAAGATACGCCTGTTAGATTCCGGCCCAGTTTCTTTCCCTTCACGGAGCCGAGCGCTGAAGTGGATATCGGCTGTGTGATGTGCAGTGGAAAAGGTTGTAGATTATGTTCGTCAACGGGCTGGATCGAGATCCTGGGTTCGGGGATGATCCACCCTGAAGTGTTTCGACACGTGAAATACGACAAGGAGAAATTCAGCGGCTTCGCTTTCGGAATAGGAATTGAAAGGGTGGCCATGCTCCGGTACGGCATCGACGATATAAGACTTTTCTTCGAGAACGACATGAGGTTTTTAGAGCAGTTTTGACCGTGTACTACAAACCACGAGGTTTGCTATGAAAATCAGTCTTGAATGGATATCCGAGTTTGTTGATATCAGCGATAAGGAACCTGGTCTGCTTGCCGATGATCTGACAATGATCGGACTTGAAATCGAGGGGATAGAGGAAGTCGACGGCGACACGATCCTAGAGATATCCGTGACGCCAAACCGTCCTGACTGTCTGAGCCATGTGGGTGTCGCACGGGAGATTGCCGCCCTTTATGCGCGAGACCTCGTTTTCCCGGATACGGGGGTGGCGGAAAGTGGCAGCCCTGTTGAAGCCATGACCAGCATCGAGGTTGAGGACCCGGAAGGGTGCCCGCGTTACAGCGGCCGTGTCCTCGAAGGGGTGACGATCGGGCCGTCCCCGGAGAAGGTTTCAAGGCGTCTGGAATCTCTGGGAGTTCGCAGCATTAACAATGTTGTGGATGCCACAAACTACGTCCTGATGGAACTCGGGCAGCCGTTGCATGCATTCGATTACCATCGGCTTGCCGAAAACAGGATTGTCATCCGCAAAGCGCTCTCCGGGGAGGTGCTTGTTACACTGGACGGACAGGAGAGAAAGCTTGATCCGGAGGATCTGTTGATCTGCGACGGGTTGGGTTCTATAGCCCTCGCCGGAATCATGGGAGGGGAAAACTCTGAAGTTCAGGAGGACACGACCGATCTTCTTCTTGAGAGTGCATGTTTTGATCCCGTGACGATCAGAAAAACCTCAAAAAAACTCGGCTTGTCAACAGAGGCGTCCTACCGCTTTGAAAGAGGTACCGATCCTGAAGGCACCCTCCTGGCGGTAAACCGGCTTGCCAGGTTGATCAATAAGTGGGCTGGAGGATCCGTTTGTGCCGGCGCTGTCGACGTACACCCGCGAGTGGAAGGGGAGCGGACTGTTCCTTTCCGCATGGGGCGGATCAGAGAGCTGCTCGGTGTTGAAATTTCGGAGGACAACGTCGTTTCCATTCTCAACAGATTGGCATTAGAACCGGGGAAAGGGAAAAAGAATGAATGGAGTGTGACCGTACCGGGATTCAGGAGGGATATCGACAGGGAAGAGGATGTCATCGAGGAAGTGGCGAGGCACTTCGGTTACCAGAGAATTCCCGTAACGATGCCGGCGGGAAAAACGGTGCCCGTCGCCATAAATTACCGGGAGAAGCTCCTGGGTCAGACCAGATCCATCCTCGAGGGCATGGGATATAGTGAAGCGATCACATACAGTTTCATAGACAAAGCACATTTGTCGGATCTGGGTTTGACGGGGGGGCCGGACCCCGTCAAATTGATGAACCCGTTATCGGAGGAGATGGAGGTCATGCGCACCAGCTTGCTCCCGGGGCTTCTCAGCACTGTTCAGTTCAACGCCAACAGAAGGATGGAGGATGTGCGTCTTTACGAAATCGGGTCCGTTTTTATCCCATGTACTTCCTGTGAAATTTCGTTGGAAAGGGCGAGAATCTGTGGTGTGATGACGGGTTTGAGAGGAACAAAGACCTGGTACCGCGGAATGGAAGAATCGGATTTCTTCGATATCAAGGGAGCGGTCGAGGGCCTCCTCGAAGGCCTGGGGATCAGGGATGTGTCCTTTCAGGAAGTGGAAATGCCTTACCTCCAGCCCGGGCAGAGCGGGTGGGTGATGGTAGGGGAAAGATCAGCCGGACCCCTGGGGACCCTTCATCCGAAGATCAGGGAAAAATACGGGATAAAAGGCTGGGCGGGATGTTTTGAACTGGAACTTGATGTTCTCGAGGAGGAAACCCGGGCGGTCAGGTCGTACACCTCAATTCCCCGATATCCCGAGGTTCTCAGAGACCTGGCTCTCCTGGTCCCGCCGGGTGTTTCCAGCAGGGATATTGAAACAGCCATCCGGGAATCGGGGAAGAACCTGAGTGCCATACAGCTGTTTGATCTTTATGACGGCAAAGGAATCCCTGAAGGTCATCGAAGCCTGGCTTACTCTCTCGCCTTCCGGAGCAATGAGAGAACCCTCACTGACGAGGAAGTGGACGTTGACCTGTCCAACATTGTCAAAACCTTGAAGACTAAGTTAGGGGTGAAGGTGAGATAAAGGAAATTGGGTTCTTTTTTCCCTTGACGAGATGTCCCGTAACCGATTAAACTTTAACCTGTTGAAATTGAAGGAGTTTGTAGGCTGATAATCAGAAAGGAATTTTTAGATGACGAAGGCCGATATCGTTGAGAAAGTTCACGGGAAGACCGGGTTCTCAAAGAAAGAATCATCCGAGGCGGTGGAAACGATACTGGAGATCCTCAAGGAAAGGCTTGAGAGCGGCAATAAGGTGAAACTCTCCGGATTCGGGAATTTCGTCATCCGCAAAAAAGATGTGCGCAAAGGGAGAAACCCCAAGACCGGAGAGGAAATGGAAATCTCCGCCCGGAGGGTCTTGACCTTTAAGCCGAGTCAGAAATTAAAAGACTACATTAACGGTAGGTAAGTGGCCATTTTCAATGGCCCTGAGAAGTCCTTTGAACTATCCTGTGGAAATTCCGGACAAGCTGTTTTTTAAGATTGGCGAGGTTAGCAGACTAACCGATGTCAAACCCCATGTCCTGCGCTATTGGGAATCTGAATTTCCCTCACTGAACCCACCCAAGAACCGCTCCTCCCAAAGGGTCTATCGACGAAAGGACATTGAAACGGTTATCCTCATAAAGAAACTTCTCTATGAGGAGAACTATACAATCTCGGGGGCGAGAAAGAGGATCCGTGAACTGAGAAGCAGTAAAAAAACGAAGGGTCAGATGGACCTCTTTCCAGGGGCCGACAAAAAACAGGTTCAGGCGGCCATACTGGAACTGGAGCGGGCCCTGACGCTCATTGACGGGAAAACCTAGAGAATCAGTATTCAGTCCCACACTCCAAAACCCCGTTTCGCCAATACTCCAAATACTCCAATACTCCCAATTCTATTCATAATGACACATCCCCCTGAATTGACAATCGTGTCATATCTGGTATATTTATCAATTCAGAAAGACCCGCCTCAGCCTGGGAGGGGATATGCAGCCAAAAATCAAGGTTAAACAGAACTATACGCCGAATGATGTTGGACTTTTTATCGGCGTCCACCACAACACAATCAAGAACTGGATAAAAGGAAAGCAGGTTATTGCTTTCCAGACGGTCGGCGGCCATTACAGGGTTCCGAGAGGGGAAGTCGCCCGATTGATAAAGGATCATGGCCTTCCTGTTCCCGAGGAACTTCAGGGCTCTATGGGTCTCGTGTACGTGGTGGATGATGATGTATTGATCAGAAAGACCATTGAGGACACGCTTGAATCAACCTATGAGATTTCCTCGTTTTCCAATGGATTCGATGCGCTGATGCAGATGGGGAGATTGAAACCTGACCTCCTGATCCTTGATATTTTCATGCCCGGTATCGATGGATTCGCACTGGTCAAGAAGATCAGGCAGGATGAAAAACTCAGCGATATCCAGGTTCTCGGTATGTCCGGAAAAGGTATCAGTTTTTCCCAGGCCATTGAAGCGGGATTTGATGATTTTTACGACAAGAAGGACGGGCTGCTATCGCTTCTGGAGAAGGTCAAAGGGTTCCTCGGTTCTTCCTGATTGAACGGTGCGCGATCATCACGCCTGTGGCGTGATGAATTCCAAATTCCAGATTTCCAAAGAAAGCGTAGTCATTGCGAGGAGTGTCGAGGTTGGCGAGAGCGACGTGGCAATCTCGGAAAATGTTTCAACCGCAGAGCCGTTCGCAGTCAAAGTCTCACTCACCCAGTTCTCTCAAAATCAGGGTTTGCTCGTCTTTGCTCCGAACGTCTCTTTTCAGTTTGTAATTCATTACTCGCAATGCTACGCAGGCATTGTGAGGACTCAGATCTTGCCTGCCGTGAGCCTGGGTTTAAGCTATACCTTGATCGTCCAGTGCGTTACTGATACTCTTTCGATCATTGCAGAGGTCCTGGATATGGTGATAAACAGTAACAGGGGGTAAGAAACCACCCACTGAGCCCCTGATCCCGGTGAGGGGCTGGGTAGGAGTATATGATGTCACTCGGAATGGCCATCAAAGCGCCCGAAGGTATGGTATTGGCTGCGGAAAGCAGGGTTACGCTTGGAACCCAAGGCCCAAACGGGCAGACTATCCCGATACCGTTCGATAATGCCACAAAGATCTTTGGGTTTAGTAAACCACACAACTTTTGCGGGGTTGTTACATATGGTCAGGCTGCTTTAGGCTTGAGGACCGCACACAGTTTTCTTCCCGAGCTTGAGGAAGAATTGTCTAAAAAGAACAGGATGTCAGTTGCAAATTTTGCTGACTATCTAAATAAATTTTACCAATTACAGTGGGAAACGGTTATGCCTAAAGCCTATAAAGGTCCCCAAATGACCTTTTTAGTGGTGGGTTTTAATGAGAAGGAACCTTATGGCAGAATATACGAGTTTAAGCTACCTGGAGGTTTGAAAATTATTGAACATCACTCAAAACCCGGTGAATTTGGTATTACCTGGGGTGGACAAAGGGAAATCGTTGACCGGTTAGTTCAAGGTTATCCCTCAGCACTTCCCTCGGCACTAATTTCTGAGTTAAAATTGAACAAGGATCAACAGAAAACCATGTATGAAATATTGAGGCAGTTTAGTATGAGGATCCCTTTACAGGCATTACCTTTACAAGACTGCATCGATTTGGCAATATTTTTCATCAGGTCAACCATCTCAGCTCAACACCTGTCAATGGAACTAAGAGGATGTGGCGGACACATTGACGTTGCAATTATTACTCGTGGCAAGGGTTTTGAGGATGTACAAAAGAAGAAAATACATGGAGAGTTAAATCCTTTTACTGGTTTAGGAGGACAGAGATGAGTTCCTCAAGAGTAGCGGCTCTAAAAAACAAAAATTTGTTTGGAGTCATCAAAAATCCAAGACCCATAGACGCAATTGGAACTTCATCATTCACGTCAATTCCTTGGACGAAAAGGAAAGTTTCTCAGTTAAGAGCCCAATTCATTGACACTTTTAATATTGCGTCTGAAGAACTTCCAACTGAAAGCCTCCCTATAGGTGTTGTCCTGCCACATGAGCCCTCTGACGAAGATGTTGCATTTCTTGAGGACCTCGAGGACATTGTCGATGTTTTAACTGCGAGAATAGCGGACGATGAACAAGGTGAGGGCATACCATATTCAGAATTGCGCAAAAAACTTGGTTTTACTGATAAGTGGCCTACAGAATAATATTTCGGCCAGCTGCTGGACGCGACCTGGTAAGTCTTCCAAAAAATGCGACCGAAAGAATTGACAATAGACTCAGGGAGCTTGTGGATAACCCAAGACCTTCTGGCGTAAAAAAAATGGAGGGAGAAGAATCTCTTTATAGAATTCGAGTTGGTGACTTCCGGATAGTTTACACAGTAGATGATAATAGCCAAACAGTGAGCGTCAAAAGGATTGGATCACGGAACGAGATATACAAATTACTAAAACGGCTTTAAATGTGAAAACTTACGGGCCATGGAATGGTAGCATGAAGCATTACACGGAAATTAATGAAACTTCACATATCCTGCAAGCCATTGTAATAAGAATAAATAACAATAACGGGGCGTAGCGCAGCCTGGTAGCGCACCTGAATGGGGTTCAGGTGGTCGGAGGTTCAAATCCTCTCGCCCCGACCAGTAAAATCAA
>QIEJ01000039.1 GCA_003228585.1 Pseudomonadota bacterium | reverse complement strand
CGATTTATATTCTACCCTGGCGGGGACCGGGCTAAAGCCTTTCAGGATTTTCTTGCCGGTGGTTTGGAGGGATGTCCCCTTCCAGGGTCCGCTGATCCAAAGGAACTGAGAGCCAGGGGCTACCAGGTCCTCATCCGTCCCAGGCTTTCTCTTCAGTTTTACGGTATGCTCGTCAAAACCCCGCCCTTCGATAATCCAGACGTTAGAAAGGCCCTGGCCCTGGCCTTTGACCGCGAAACCTATGCCAGGGAGGTCCTGGGCTCGAAACATTTCCCCGCCTATCAGATCCTCCCGCCCGGGATGCCGGGATACACGCCTGACAACGCCCTGCTGAAATATGATCCCGAGGAAGCTGCCAGGCTACTGGCCAAAGCGGGGTATCCTGGAGGAAAGGGGCTTCCGAAGCTTGCCATCGCTTCTGCCTCCCATTCCAGTGTGGCAGTCCAGGAACTGGATCTATTCAGCAAGGACCTTTCAAGGTGTAAAGGTCAAACCTCTGTTCGTTGAAAGCTGGGATCGATTTATTCAAGGTCTGGAAAATGATGAGTACCCCATGTTCCGTTACGCACTATATGCCGACATTCCCGACCCGGACGATCTTTTATCAACACTATTTGAGAGCAACTCATCGACAAATTATTCCGGATTCAGGAATCCTGATGTAGACCATCTCTTGGAGGAAGCCAGAGTAAAAACAGATCCCCTCCAACGCATCTCGATCTACCGTGAAGCTGAGAGGGCCATTCTCGACAAGGCCCCTCTCATACCGGTTCTCTATATCTCCACCCAGGTAGTCTTTCAAAAGGGAGTAGAGGGGATTGATCTGCCGGCAACAGGGACGACCTATCTCCCTCTGCGCAACGTCAGTTTAAGCAGATAACCCCTCTCCCAAGCCGCCTATGCAGCGCACAACCCTCAGGCGAAGACTGACTCTCCTTTTCTGGACAATCATTGTTTCCGTGGTGGTTGTGATGGGTGTGTTCATTGCCCGGCAGGGAAAACTGGTCCTCATTGACCAGGCACGCAGAACCGGAGTCGCCTTGACCCGGAGCATTTCCGCTACTGCAATCAACGATTTTTTCAGCTTGGAGCAGAAGGCGGAGGAGGCTGCCCGGGATCCCGAGGTGGCCTACATCGTCCTGTACGACAAAGAGGGCAACGTCGCCGCCTATTCCGGTCAGGGAATCCCCGGCTCGGAAAGCGAGATACCTCCGTTAAAAGAGATTGCTCCCGGGAAGGACCCCATCGTCACCGGGAGCCTGCTCATCGGAAATCCGGGGCCAGGATTGGACATCGTACTGCCGGTGCTCCTGACCGATACGGACCAGATATGGGGGACTGTCCGACTGGGGTTGAGGCTGGACAGGATCTACTCCCAGGTCCAGAAGACATACTGGGTCATCTTCATGCTCGGTTTGTCCGGCGTCCTCATCGGCTGGGCGGCGTCGGCCCATTTTACAAGCCGCATAACCGTACCTCTGGGCAACCTGGTCGACGCCACGGTGAAGGTCTCGGATGGGGATTTCAACGCCCGGATCGAGGCTTCCACAGGGGACGAGATCCAGGACCTGGCAGAGAACTTCAACTGGATGGTGGCCAGGCTGAAGGACCAGAGGAACAATTTGATGGAAAACCTCCAGGAGATAAGCCGGCTCAAGCACTACAGCGATCTTGTCATCCTCTCCATGACCAACGGCCTGATCACCATGGACGCGGATGGAGAAATAATCACTTTCAATCGGAAGGCGGAAGAGATCCTTGACACCCCGGCTGGGCAGGCTCTGGGATCAACCCCCACTGAGATCTGGGGGCAGAGCAATAGCGTAACCCGTCTGCTCGCGGAGAGCCTGAGTAAAAGGAGCCCCATCAGTGACCAGGAAATTCAATGGCCTGGAAAGACCGGAGAGGACCGCATCCTGGAGCTGAACACCGCCCTGGTTCAGGAGGAAAACGGTCGGGTCATAGGCCTGTTAGCCCTTTTCCACGATCTGACCGAGAAGAAGGCCCTTGAGGTTAAGGTTCGACGGGCTGACAGACTGGCCGCAATGGGAACCCTCGCTGCCGGCCTCGCCCATGAGATCAAAAACCCGTTGACGGCAGTGCGCGCTTTCGTTCAGATGCTTCCCGAAAAACACGATAAAGAGGTGTTCAGGGAAAAATTCGACCGCATCGTTCCCCGGGAGCTGGACCGGGTCAACGAGCTTCTCGAGAACCTCCTTGATCTGGTCAGAACACCGAAGCTGAAAATCGCGCCCCTGAACATCACCGAGTGTGTAGATTACGTACTTGAAACACTGGAACCTGAGATACAGAGCAGGTCCATCATCGTTAAGCGTTTCGCCGATGATGAAGGACTTCAAGTCCACGCCGACAATTCCTACCTGAACCGGGCCCTTTACAATATCGCACTCAACGCGGTACAGGCTATGCCCGACGGCGGAACACTGACTGTGGAGACAACCGCGAACCCTGTTCCAGGGAAGAAACACCTTGCTGACATCCGGATCTCCGACACAGGGACCGGGATCCCGCAGGAACACACCAAGGACATATTCAACCCCTTCTTTACCAGCAAGGAAAAGGGAACCGGCCTGGGACTGGCGATTACCAACAAGATCATTGAAGATCAGGGTGGGACCATTTTGGTGGAAAGTGAACGGGGCGAGGGAACCACATTCACGGTTACCCTGCCCTCTGCCGCTGGTAACTGATCCCCACAATTGCCCACGTTCGTGTGCACTGCACATAAACATGGGCAAAAAACAACTGCCGCCTTTTTCGGGGACTTCCTGAACCCCCTGTTTTTCAAGAGGATTTCGTAAAGCCCAAAATGGCCCGATTATTGCTAGTTTATGGCGTAAGCGTGAAATATCTGTGCAAACAATTCTCTTTTTATATACCGAAAGGAGAACTGCCATGAAAAAAGAGAGAAAAGTTATTCTCGTTGTCGACGATCACCAGGGAATCCTTGATACCATTGAGATGTTGTTCTGTGATGAGTTCGAAGTGATACTGGCTATTGACGCTGCCCAGGCGCTGAAGGTCCTGTGTGACATCGAACCTGCCATGATCTTTCTGGACTATATGATGCCTGGATTCAACGGCATCCAGCTTCTGCGTGAGATCAAGCAGATGCACCTCGGCTCAAAGATCGTGGTTATCACTGCATCCGTTCTCGATGAGATCCTCGACGAGGTTCGGTGGCTGGGTGTGGACGGCCTGGTACGGAAACCTTTTGATGTAGCACAGATCATGGATTTCACCGAGGACCTGATCCGGCAGGCCAGCTGATCGATCCGCTAATGAACAACCAAATCACACCTTTCCCTGAAAAGAGGCTGGACGCCCGCATCATGGTCGTCGAGGATCAGGATCTGACCAGGAACGCACTCACCGATTTTCTTGGCTCTCAAGGTCACAGAGTCGATTGCGCGGCCGGGGGCCAGGAAGCGCTGGAGGTATTTGAGAAAGGGAAATACAACCTGGTCATTACCAACCTCAACATGCCCGGTATGAGCGGCATCGAACTCATCAAGATCATCCGGACCATGGACCAGGACACACTGTTTATCATTATCACAGGGTCATTGGATGCGAGATACAGCATTGAGGCCCTGCGCATGGGAATCCATGATTACATATTGAAACCTTTTGATTTCGAAGATCTCTCGAAAAGTGTCGCAAGCGCTCTGATAGCAGATAAAAGGATAAAACTGAGGCAGGAATACAACAACATACTGGAACGGAAGATCTTTAAACTCGATGAGCGATTCAGATTGCTCTTTTTCGATTCCGTTCAATCCCTGGTCAACGCAATCGAGGCAAAGGATCCTTACACCAGCGGTCATTCCATCAGGGTGACGATGTACTCAATGGACATCGCTTCCAGGGCTGGTCTTTCTTACGAAACCATATCGGAGATCGGCCTGGCTGCTCAACTGCATGATGTCGGCAAGCTGGGTATCTCCGAGACTATCCTCAATAAACCAGAGGAACTCACTCTCGAGGAATTCGGCCTGATAAAAAAGCACCCTCTGCTGAGTTGCCAGATTCTGAAGCCGATTTTCAAAAACAGGCCGCTGGAATACGTCCGCCATCATCATGAAAGGTGGAATGGAAAGGGGTATCCGGAAAAACTTTCCGGCGACGACATTCCCATCGGATCACGGATAATCGCACTGGCGGACGCGTTCGATGCCATGGTGTCGGACAGGGCATACCGGAAGGCCATGAGAGAGGATCGTGCCCTTGATGAGATCTATCGTGAAAGGGGCAGGCAGTTCGATCCAGCCCTTGTCACACATCTGATATCAACCGTTGAAAACGGGTCTTTCGAGGACGCCTCAGCGGGGTGATTGGACGAGTTTCAGGTTTGTGCTCTTCCCCGTAAAGTTAGCCTGTTAAATTCGTAAAACCCCTGTACTAATTCCCTCTTCAGTTGGCAGTGAGAGCTGCCGAAGGAGGAGAGAAGATGAACGAACCAAAGGGAAAGAGTCCTGGTGTTGGAGTTCATCCGGGCCGATTATTCGGGCACCCAGACATACAGCGATCCGATCCTGGTTGAGGCGGATATCAATAACACCGTGAATATCTCAGTGGGCGGAAGCGCAATTCTCCTCCCCCTCGAGGGGTTCCAAGCGACGGTTTCCGGGTTAATCGCTCGGTTTCGCAGAAAACCAGCTTCACTTCGCAATTAACCCGGAACCCGCCTTCTATACCCTCATCGGGGTGGAATCCCGCGCTTGTCATCGCGAGGAGTCCCGACTCTGACCAGGGGCGACACGGCGATCTCACCTATGCCCAGGACACGGGCGTCCAGGTCGCCTCCCTCTTCCTGACGGATGCTGAAGGTGTAGTAGTGTGGAAGTGCGAGTTCATTTTTCTACTGGGACGATGAAAAATCAGAGTTCAAAAGGATTTGGATAAGCGACTGAACTTTTTTTGTTGTGAATTAATCAGCTAAAATGAGCAAACTTCCTCTATAAAGAAAGGGGAAACATGCTCAAAATTCGAGATAACCAAAAGAGTTTTTACGACGCCGATTCCGTCTGCGAGCAACTGATCCCGGCAATGGCAAAGGACAGGTAACGGACTTGATATCCCAAACAGGCAAGGATAAAATATTATCGCCAAGGTTTTTTTTCGCCCTTGACAGAGAACCTTTTAATGGGTGACACCGAAGACCGAAGTTTCAGGTTCCATGAGTTGAATCCAAGGTCCAAGATTTCCTCACGCCCGTTCGTCACGCCCATCACGCCACAGGCGTGATGACTCACTCAAGTCCGCCAAGACGCCAAGATTCCAGCTCCTGGCAACCGCCAGTTGATGCTAAATTGCTTTTCAAAACCCCCGGAATTGTGATAAAAAGAACAATCAAGTGGAGAGGGGGAATATATGACTGGATCGAAAATCCTCGTCGTCGATGATGAGGCGGTCATCAGGAAGGGGCTGAGGCGGGTCCTCGAGCGCTATGGGTATCAGGTAGCGGTCTCGGAAAGCGGTTTTTCAGCGGTTGAACGGCTCCAGGAAGAGAACTTTCACCTCGTCCTGACCGACCTCAAGATGCCCGGAATGGACGGTATTGAGGTTCTCAAGGCCATCAGGGTTCTTCAGCCCGAGGTGCCTGTTGTGATTATCACCGGATACTCCACGGTGGACACCGCTGTTGAGGCCATGAAGAACGGCGCTTTCGATTATATCTCCAAACCGTTTACCCCCGAACAGATAACCGAGAAAGTAGAGAAAGCCCTGGAACATCGGGCCGTCCTTGCCGGCATGTCACAGACGGACAAGCCATGGAAAGAGGATGGCTTTGATATGTTCGTCGGCGAAAGTGAAGCAATGCAGAAGGTGTACCGGAGGATCAACCAGGTGGCCCCCACAGACAGCACTATACTCATTACCGGTGAGAGCGGCACCGGCAAGGAACTCGTGGCCCGTGCTATCCATGCAAAAAGCCTCCGCCGTAATAAGCCGTTTATCGCTGTCGACTGCACCTCGCTGGTGGAGAGCCTTCTCGAGAGCGAGCTGTTCGGACACACTAAAGGGTCTTTTACCGGTGCCATCCAGAACAAGGCGGGATTGTTCAAAGTCGCTGATAAGGGAACCCTTTTCCTGGATGAGGTCTCAAACATCAGCCTCACAACGCAGGCCAAGCTCCTCAGGGTACTTCAGGAGCGCGAGATCACTCCCATCGGTGGAACGACCCCCATTCCGGTAGACATCAGACTCATTGCCGCGTCCAATACAAATCTCAAAGAGTTGGTGATCGAGGGCTCTTTTCGGAAGGATCTTTTCTTTCGCCTTAACATCATTCCCATCCACCTGCCTCCGTTAAGAGAGCGTGAGGGAGACCTCCCCCTCATGGCAGGCCACTTTCTCAAGGTATTCGCCGAGGAACTCGGTAAAGAGTTTCGCGGCATATCACCCGGGGCCATGTCCATCCTCGCGGATTATCCCTTCTCGGGAAACGTCAGGGAACTGGAGAACATCATTGAGAGAGCCGTCGTCCTCGCCGGTGGGGATTATATCCAACCGAACGATCTCGAGATCCTGACCGAACGGGATGGGGGATTGGATGTCGATCTGGATTTCATCCCGGAGAGTGCTGAGGAACTGAAGGTGACGAAAAAGCAGCTCCGTGAAAGAGCTGTAAAACCCGTCGAGCGGGCCTTTCTCATTAACGCCCTGGAAAGAAACAACTGGAATATAACCCGGGCCGCAAAGGAGGTCGGCATGCAGAGGCCAAACTTCCAGGCCATGCTGAAAAAACAGGGGATCTCGGTTAAAGAGTACGCCGAGGACTGACGGGCCGGATCATGCGCCTGAAACTCGTTGCACAGTTCTCTCTGGTAACCAGCATCGTCCTTATCTTCACGTCAGCGGTTTTTTTCTACTTCAACATCTCAACCCTTAGAAAGACTTTGCTGGAAACGTACGTCCATAAAGTGGACAGCCTCAGTGAGGTCATCCTCCGGGCCACCCGCCATGAGATGCTCAACAACAACAGGGAAAGGGTATTTCAGGTCATCGACGCCGTTAGTGATCAAAGCGAGATTGAGCACATCAGGCTTATCAACAAGGACGGGTTTGTCGTCTATTCAACAATCGAAGTGGAGATCAACACACACATCGACAAGATCGAGGCAGCAGGTTGCCGTACGTGTCACAGGGAAGAAAAGCCTCTGACCCACGCCGCGTCCATGGATCGCAGCAATGTTTTCAGAAATCCCGACGGCATGAAAGTACTTGGTATTTCAAAACCGATCTATAATGAAGAGATCTGCTATTCCGGGTCCTGTCATGTCCACCCGAGTGATCTGAGCCTCCTGGGCATACTGGATGTCGCGGTGTCCATGGATACCATGACCTCACAGGTCAATGACTACCGCAACAACTTCCTCATTCAGGTTTTCTTCCTCGTCTTATCCCTCATTCTATGCCTGGCAATGCTCACCCGGAAACTGATCACCCAGCCTGTTAAAACACTTCTGGATCATACCCGAGCTGTAGCCAAGGGGGAATGGAAATATGTCGATTCAGTTCCTGGTGATGAGTTGGGGGAACTGGGAGAGGCATTCAACAGCATGACCCGGAAGCTGAAAACGGCCCGGGAGGAAAGAGATGAGTGGGCGGCAACCCTCGAGACAAGGGTAGAGGTGCGGACAAAGAAGATCCAGGAGATGCAGTCGGTCCTTATCCGATCGGAGAAGCTGGCTTCATTAGGCGAACTGGTGGCGGGAATAGCCCACGAACTCAACAACCCCCTTACCGGTATTATGATCCACGCTCCCATGATCGCCGAGGACGCCCGTCTCGATCCTTCTTTGCGAGATGACTGCAAAATTATCATAGAGGAAGCCAGGAGATGCTCGAAAATCGTTGGAGAGCTGCTCGATTTTTCCCGTGTGTCAGATATTCAGAAAACCAGGGGCAGCATCAACGAGATTATCGATCGAGCCCTGGCACTTATCGAACACCATGCGGATTTCCACGATATTGAGATCATCAAGGAGTTCGGGATGAACATCCCCGAACTGTTTATGGATGCCAGCCAGATTGAGCAGGTCGTAGTCAACATGCTCGTCAACGCCAGCCAGGCAATGCCCGATGGCGGCAGTTTAACGATCACAACAGAATTGCGACCCGGTGCCGGTACAGTCGCGATTCAGTTGACCGATACTGGTGTCGGCATTTCGGACCAGAACCTCGAGAAACTATTCGATCCCTTTTTCACCACCAAAGGACACAAAGGGACTGGTCTGGGACTGTCGGTTTCCTATGGGATTATTGAATCGCACGGCGGGGAGATCCATGTGCAAAGCAAGGTGGGGGAAGGGACAACGTTCACCATAGAACTTCCTCTGACGCTCACTGAAAATGGGGAGTCAAAGCCTCCCCAAACGTGACCTTGCGACTTGGAGACTATGCGACTGAGCGAAATTTCGCATGGTCGCAACGCCGCCCAGTCGCCGAGTCGGGCGGTGTCTGGCACCTACTCCTACTCCGGTTACCCTAACTTCTCCCGTTCCTCCCGGATGGCATCTGTGCAGTAGGTCCAAACCCGGTAATTCTCGAGGCAGAGGATTGTCAGGCCTGCAGCGAACACCGGCCAGAAATTGCTCTTAAGTTCACCAGCGTAATAATAGAATCCGTAAAAGGCTCCAAGATAGCCCAGATGGGCCCAGCCCCGATAGGAATTCGATCCGGCCATCATACGGGCGAGAGTGAGGGCAAGAGCCGAAAAAGTGTAGACAACCAGGGCGATGTTTATGAGGGTTACGGGCGGCGAGAACCCGAGGAATTCTCGAACGGCATCCGGAATGGGCGGAAGGAACCAGAAATCCAGCATTGCTCCGATGCTGACGAGGGTGAACAGGACTATCCCCCAGATACCCCTGCGGATGAGCGAACGGAGATAACGTATCCTGTTCTGAACCTGCTTTAGGGGATCATTGTTGGTTTCGATCAGCGGCTTCCCCGGACATCCTTATGTTTTAAGATTCCCCTTCTTCCTCTTGACCCTCACCTGGCCTGCCCTTCATTTTATCCCCATGTACTGCTATGTCCAGAAAAATTCTTGCCACAGACTCGATCTCTCTGTCCCCCCTGGGCAGGGGATAATCGAAATTCCCTCTGGAAACCTGGTCCACGAAGACGGTTAGCTGCCTGACGGGAGACAGAACGAATTTTCTTAACAGTGCGCTTACCCCGCCCACCGAAAGGATCAGGATCATGACGCAGAAAATGATCATCCTCCACCATAGCCGTTGCATTGTCTGATCAAAGGTTTTCTGGGAAAGGCCGATATCCAGTGTTCCGAGGATCTTCTGGTCGGAGGGATGAACATGACAGGGAGCCGTCCAACAGCCTGGTTCATTGTAAACAGGCGCGGTAATGGCCAGGACGCTGACTCCCCGTTCGTTGGTGAACTGTCTCGCCTGCTCCATGGAACCTAACCCGGTGGACGGCTCCGGTCCTCCGTGGCAGCTGTTACAGCCCGCGGCCTGTTTGTCCATCTCATTGCCCAGTTCGGCCGGATTGGCCGAGAACATGATAACTCCCTTCTTGTTGAATATGCGCACGTGCTCAACGGATTCCTGGTCACCGATATTGTTGATCATGTTCGTGAGGGTTTCCCGGTCCGATTTGAGCATGGCGTGCCGCGTGGATTTGACGATGGTGTCGGCGAGGCTGATTTCGTGCTGAACGGTGTCTCTCAGGAGATCTCCCTTGATGAAAGAATACAGAACGAAACAGCAGACGATAACGAAACCCGTTATGGTGATGGTCACGGGAACTGTCGCTCTGGTTGCAAAATTATTCAGCATATCCAGCCCCCTTCCTGTTCCAATTTATATTTAATCCTCCAACGGCACCTTCACCGCTTCTCTGTAGACGGTAGACGGGGCTGTTTCCCTGCCGGGGACCCACTCCATCTGTTTAGCCTTCTCATATGACTCGGCAGATCTGAATTTCCAGGAGTAGAGTATGGGCAGCCGGTAAAGGATAAACCTGTATGTCACGATATAGGTGGTAAACAGCGTGATGGCGATGATTGCCTCAAAAACATGTGGGATCTCCTGATAGAGATTCCAGTTGAACGTGATCAAAGCCGTGTTGAGCCGGTTCAGGACGATGCCTAAAACGGTGAGTAATGCAGTGAATCTGATCAGCCCCACCATGTTACGCCTGATGCCGACAGAAAACAGCACAAGGGGTATGACAACCCCTGCAAGCATCTCGAACAGATACCATTTACCCCATCCGGTAGCGAGATATGCCCACTCGTTATCGTGCGCAATTCCGATCAACTTGATGACAAAGTAGGTGATCAGGGCCATGCTGGCGCCCTTGGCAAGACTGATGGTTATCCTGTCGAGGTTATCGAGAAATTCGGAGCCGCAGCGCCAGGCCATCAGGTTCTTCACGATGGTGCTCACGACGATGACCATGCTCAGCCCGGCGAATATGGACGAGACGAAATAGAAGATCCACAGATATGATTCAGAGTACCAGAGGGGGTGAACCTTACCGGGCGCATAGGTAAACAGCGCTCCCAGGGCCCCCTGATGGAGCGTGGAGAGGATGATCCCGGCCACGGTCAGGCCGATGGTCATCCTCTTGATCAGTAACCCACCGATGGGAAGATTGGCCCACTCGAAGAAGGGTTCTGAAATCTCCATAACCTGCACAGTCAGATATATTGCCACATGCCAGCCCACCAGGAAGAGAACGGCGGCCGTTCCCCAGGCCACGAACATCGGGTAGGGCAACCGCCACGGCTGGCCGAGATCTACCAGGAGGTAGACAACCGCGAAGAAATACCCCATCAGACCATTGAGCAGCGCCAGCCTTAGAATGGGTTTGAAATCATGACGGCCAAGCAGTTCAACGGCGGTCCCCATCATGAACCCGGAGGCGGAAAGGGGTACCATGACGAAAAGACCGAAGCTCAGGAACAGACCCCATGGGTAATCGTTGGACGAATGTGTCACAGCACCGAGTCCGAACAGATAACGGTAGGCGATCAGGGGCAGCCCCACCACCAGGATGACCCCGAAAACCCAGTTGAAGGGATTTCGCAGAGCTTGTCGAAGATACCTTTGCGGGGTAAGTCCCAACAGGAGTTTATCAAGAAGGCTCCATGCTTTCCCATCGGAGGTTTTGTCCAGCGAATCAATGGGTTCGTATCCGGTATCCATGAGATTTTTCATTTTTCATCCCCCTCCTGATCTCGGCCGGGATCGTTGTCGTCTCCGTCCCTGTGTTTCTGTGCTGACAGGATGTGAAACCCCATGAAGAGGGCGGGCCAAATGGCCAGGACCATGGGTACGGTGGCGAGAAACTCCCTGGCATTGTTCAGGATCGGTTCTTTCTGCAGGGTGGTATCGAAACCGACCTGCTCAAATGGCACAGATGAAAGATACATCCAACCGGTACCCCCTACTTCCTCCTCTCCGTAAACGTAATCGATGTACTTGGCGGGATGCCTTCGAATCCTCTCATGGGCGATCTTAATCAGATTTCTGCGGTGACCGAAGGTCAGGACCTCCTGGGGGCAGGTCTCGACACAGGCCGGGGGGTCTCCGTATCGCAGACGCGTGTCGTAACAGAAGATACACTTTCTGATCTGAGGATGAAGAGCACTGGAGTAGCTGTAGGCCGGAATACGGAAAGGACAGGCGACCATGCAGGTCCTGCAGCCTACGCAGACAGTGGAATCGTAGATGACCGCTCCTTCCCGGGTCTTGGTGTAGGCATTGACGAAGCACGACGTCAGACAGGCCGGTTCGTTGCAGTGATTACACTGGATCTTCCGGTATACAGGCTGACCACCGTCATCCGGATCATACCGGTTGACGACAGTGTAGGCATTTTCGTCTGTCCGGCGCTTCTGCGATCCATGATGGAAGGTCTCATCAAAAACCGATGGATCGTCAAATGGAAGGTCAGGCGCGGGAAGTCCCTGCTCTTTGTTGCAGGCCGCCTCACAACTGCGGCAGCCGACACAGCGCGTGAGATCCACCAGGACACCCATTCCCTCCGGATACCCCTCGAAGTTGTTCAGTCCCAGTGCCTTGTCGGTGGAAGTGAGAACCGTCGCCGCGCTCCCGAGAACAGTTGCCGCCAGGAATTTCCTACGGCTTATCCCTTTCATGGAAGTCCCCTCCTTTCGTGCTGTGCTCAATGGATAATAGCGCCCGCTCGAAAATCGATTCAATGATCACTGCCTTGTTTTTTACCGGCAGGTGCATAGCGTCCCGAGTCGTAGAACGCATGCCCGGTTTCGGTTCTCTCATGGCAATCCTGACAACCTGCAGGGCCGCCCGCCTCCTCATGACATTTCAGGCAGTTCAGATGAAAAACCGCTTTTAAACCCGGCTTGTCTATATGGTACAGGTCGCTGTTCTGTTCCTTTTCCATGATACTTTGAGCAGAGAACGGCTGCTCCAGATGACAAGCCCCGCAGGCAACGGCGCTGGTACCCTCGCTGTCGGAATGGCACTGTGCACATTCCCGGTTTGTGGTCCCCGTGCCGGTAGTATGGTGGTGGCAGTCCGCACAGTCATCGGTGAGATCGATGTGCATCTCGTGGTCGAATTTAACCTCCTCATATAACCGGGAAAGGGAATCGAGGATGATTGTTGATGGGACATTCACCGCCTGGGCAAATGTAGCCGCGAGCATCATTACCAGCAGTGCTGCTGCAATCCCCATGATCCGACACCACTTTGTATTCATTCCACCCTCCCTTCACAGGTGTTAAAGATCAGCGATTTTTTTCGGATTTCACCGACTCCCTGGGCGACTCCCCGGGCTGTTTTATGACGTACTTATAGAAAAGGGGAAAGGTGACGAAAAAGCCGATACAGATAAGGTACTCGACCGCCTTGATGTAGGTGTAAAAGTCCACCAGTGTGCAGCACTCGACCACCTTGCCGCCTATCGCGTTGAAGAAACCGGTTATCCACCCTGCCATGACCACATCTCCTTTCCTTAGTTTGAATGGCAGCAATCACCTCTTTACCCGAGCCAGAGGACCCTGGCAGGGTTACGTGTCGCTTCGGATCGATTCGGTTGCCCGAATCTCTTCCCTGGTCTTGCGCGTAGCAAAGGCCTTGATGGCCCCCAGAAGCAGCATAAGGGCTGGTACCGCCTGAGCGATCACGATCAGGGCGCAAAACCCGAGAAATATCGAGACCAGGACGCCGCTCGAATAGGTTTTCGCGGTATCCACCGCCAACGCCGGGCTGATGCTCAGGAACACAAGAGCCAGTGCCGAAATAACCGTTCTCATTTTATTCTCCTTTCTCAATCCTCTATGCCGGATGCTCCTTCAGACCCGGCTTTTCCCTGAATGCTCCCGTGGATAATCGTCTGTCTGAAGAGTTTTCAAAAGCACAGTGTACGACCTGTCTCAGTTCTTGTTTGTCGTCCTCGCTTATCGGTTTGAGGGAATGGTAAAAAATTCCCTCGCGCCGGAACCTGCGGATCAGCGGCAGCGACTCATCATTGGAAACGAGAATGATGGTCAGATCCTTTTTGCACTTTTTCAGGAGAGGGATCAGCTCCCTTGCCGACAGTCCATCGAACTCGCTGCCGAGCAGAACAACCCGTACATCACCTTTGAGGACCTCGTGTAGAACTACATCCACCGAATCAGCCTCTACCACCCGGTACTCCTCTGGGCCGAAAATACCGGCCATCTCTCTTCGAGCGTCAATATCCTTGTCAGCAATAAGAAGAAGTTGCATGACTACGACCTCCTCATCGTCCCGATGGACGCTGAAGGATATCTATTATGATTCTTCTGTCTTGCCGTTCTCGGCCAGATCCGACTCCCGGGCTCGGCTGAAAATGGACACGAGCATAGACCCGAGAAGGACTACCGCGGGGATCAACTGGAACACGATGATCGCCGCGATAAAAGCGAAGAATATCTTTGCCATCCAGCTGATACCGGCAGGCTGTGATCCGCTGGCGGCAAAAGCCGAGGTAGAATAGAACGCCAACGTTAACAGGGCTAAACAGATCGAGTTCTTCACGACCGCCTCCTTTGGAGCTCTTTACCATTTAATCTCAGGCTCCTTGCCAATCCTGGTTGCATCAGGTGTACCAGAACGGATTGAAACCTGAATAAACTGTGTAACCTTTTGTAAATAAAAGATTTTTTGCTCTTACGGACCAGGAGTTTTTTGACAACAGAGTGCTCAAATGTATAAAAAATCAATACACTCAAGGCAGGAGAAGCCCCATGCGAAATTTTGACAACACGCCTAACTAACTGTAAACATGGCGCTTTCTGTAAAAATATGGGTGTATAAAAAACGTATACATTTATTGATTCAGTGATCAGAGGACAGAGTTCAGGGGTCAGGGAGAAAAGCCTTAACACAGAGGGGTCTTCCGGATAATGCGTACCTCAATGTCTTTTACCACCAATTTGTTTCATGGAGAGTTCGCGGAGTCAGCGAAGAAAGGATTTGTC
>QIEJ01000018.1 GCA_003228585.1 Pseudomonadota bacterium | reverse complement strand
TATCACATATCTGCGTGGTTTAAAAAACCCGGAACCCATGCTCCCAGTCAGCTCCTAAAGTATTTTCTCCAGGAAATCCGTGCCGTATTCACCCCGCCGGAATTTCATCTTCCCGAGAATGCGCTGGTGCAGAGGTATCGTGGTTTTCACCCCTTCGATGACAAACTCCTCCAGTGCGCGTTCCATCCTCGCCAGAGCTTCCTCCCGGTCACTGCCATGTGCGATAAGTTTAGCAATCAGGGAATCATAATTGGGGGGAATATAGTAGGACTCGTAGGCTGCCGAATCGACCCTGATTCCCGGCCCCCCGGGAGGATAGTAAAAAGTGATAGTCCCCGGATTTGGCCTGAAATTATCAGGATCCTCCGCGTTGATTCGACATTCGATGGCGTGCCCCTGAAGAACGATTTCCTCTTGTTTGAATCTCATGGGCAGTCCCATGCTGATTCGAATCTGTTCCTTGACAAGATCGATTCCGGTGACCATCTCGGTGACGGGATGCTCGACCTGGATCCTTGTGTTCATCTCCATGAAATAAAAATTCTGGTCGCTATCCACCAGGAACTCCACCGTGCCCGCGTTAAGATAACCGGCTTCCCTGGTCAGGGCCACTGCCGCATCACCCATCCTGCCTCGGAGTTCCTCAGTCATCTGCGGGGATGGAGATTCCTCGATGAGTTTCTGATACCGCCTCTGAATGCTGCAGTCGCGTTCTCCCAGATGGACAATGTTACCCTGGTTGTCAGCAAGAATCTGGAACTCCACATGCCTGGGAGACTCGATGAATCTCTCCACGTACACTTCCGGATTGTTGAATGCTGTGCCGGCCTCGGACTGAGCCATTGAAAAGGCCGTCCGGAAGGAAGCCTCCGAATGAACGACCCTGATACCGCGTCCTCCTCCTCCGGCCGCGGCCTTGATGATTACGGGGAACCCGAGTTTTTTAGCTCCCTTGAGAGCCTCATCGGGATCGTCAAGTCCTTCCCCCACCCCTTCCGGAATCGCCAGACCGGCGCGCCCGGCAAGCTCCCGGGCCTGAATCTTGTTGCCCATTAGCCGGATGTGGGAGGATTTGGGTCCTATGAAGGTTATGCCGCTGGCCTCACAGACCTCTGCGAACTCGGGGTTTTCCGCCAGAAATCCGTAGCCCGGATGGATCGCTTCGGCATCAGAGACCTCCGCCGCACTGATAATAGCCGGTATATTCATGTAGCTCTGCTGGCTGTTGGCGGGGCCGACACAGATGCTTTCATCAGCGAATCTTGTGTGCAGCGCATCCCTGTCTATTTCCGAGAAAGCGGCTACCGTCTTGATACCAAGTTCGCGGCACGCCCTGATTACCCTGAGTGCGATCTCTCCCCGATTCGCAACCAGGATCTTTGAGAACATTCGCGCCATAACTATGCCAGATCCACTATGAAAATAGGCTCACCGTACTCCACAGGCTGGGCGTTTTCCACAAGCAGGGCGGAAATCTTCCCATTCACCTCACATTCAATCTCGTTCATGATCTTCATGGCCTCGACTATACACAGGACCGTACCCTGACTCACTACCGTTCCAACCTCCACATATGGAGGAGACTCCGGAGAGGGGGCCCTGTAGAAGGTTCCGACGATGGGAGATGTGACAAGGAACTGATTTTCGCCGACTGACAGGGTCTCCTGGGGGACCGTTGGTTCCGCCACGGCTGGTTGCTGCGGGGCCTGGGCCTGTGCAGGCTCAGGCATGGTTACAAGGGACGCAGGCGCGGCTGCCGATCTCTCGACCACAGCACCGCCTCTTCTGATCCTGACCCTGTTGTCTCCTCTCTGGAGGCTGAAATCCTGGATCTCGTATCTTTTCAGTAACTTGAGAATCTCCCTTATCTCTTTCAGTTCCATGAAAATCTCTCCTTATCTGATCCTCTCGATATATGCGCCATCCCGGGTATCGATCTTGACAACATCACCCTCTTCAACGAAGAGCGGGACCTGGATGACAGCGCCAGTCTCGAGTTCGGCCGGTTTGGTCGCACCCGATGCCGTATCTCCTTTAACTCCCGGTTCGGACTTAACGACCTTCAGTTCAACAAAGATTGGCAGTCCAATCCCCAGGGGCTTGCCGTTATACAGCTGAACAGTGACCGAAACCTGCTCCTGAAGATATCCCCTGGCCTCCCCCATGTCCTCAGGTGAAACAAGCACCTGCTCGTAGGAATCGAGATCCATGAAGGTATACCCATTCTCGTCACGATAGAGATATTGCATCTCCTTTTCCTCAAAATCAGGTTTTTTCACCTTGTCTCCGGACCGAAAGGTGCGGTCGATCACGTTGCCGGTGATAAGGCTCTTGAGTTTCGTCCTTACAAAGGCGCCACCCTTGCCCGGTTTAACATGCTGAAATTCGACAATAAGGAAGGGTTCCCTTTCCAGTTCGATTTTCAATCCTCTCTTGAACTGATTGGTGGCGATCAACGGTTTCTTCCTCCTGTCATCAAGAGTTCTGGATGAACCTGTGGACTCCCATGAGAGCCAGAGTATAACCGTATGGTCCGAATCCGGCGATGATCCCCGAGGCACCATCCGACACAAGAGACTTTTTCCGGAACTCCTCTCTCGAATGAATATTGGAAATATGGACCTCAAAATAGGGCAACCCGACTGCGGCCAGGGCGTCTCGAATGGCTACACTCGTATGGGTATATGCTGCCGGATTGATAATAATAGCTTGGAAACCCCTGTTGCGGGAGCTCTGGATAACATCCACCAACTCCCCTTCGTGGTTGGATTGAACGTCGTGGACCTCCAGACCCAGTTTCTTGCCTTCCTCCCTGAGAGCGGAGTGGATCTGTTCAAGGGTGGCTGTGCCGTAATGATGCTGTTCCCGCTCCCCGAGCAGATTCAGATTGGGTCCCTGAATGACGATGACTTTGTGCATCAGAACTCCTGGACCAGACGAGGGACGGCCATCCTCAGTAGATAACGGGCCTTCCCATAATTCCCGTCGGGGCTGAGAGCCAGAGCGATAAAGTATTCAGGGGTTATCAGCCGGAGCAGAATGACATTGCTGGAGGTATTCACAATCACCTCGTGGACATCCCCGGCTGAGAGGGACACTGCCGCTTTCTGGATACTTTTAATGGCGCTGGCGTACTCGATCCCCACCGTCTGAATGCTGCAGGCAGGGTCGATTATACGCTCTCCTATGGCGATCCCGTCCATCCCCATGATGACCACCCCCTGGATCCCCTCGGTCCGTTCAGCGATCTCCTTTAACGTCTTCTCAAAAATCATCGCTGCTTCATCCTTTCCGCATTCCGGAGCCATGCCTCCATAATCTTCAGCGGGTCCTGGTCCTCGTCTGGTCCAGGCTCCTCTAAAATGCCGGGAGCAGACGCACCATTCCCGGCACTGGTTTTGACAGAAATCCCGTCCGTCTCATTCAGGGTCACCTTCCGGAGTTTCTCCACCAAAGCCGGGTCCTCCGGCCGGCCCTTAAGGAGTTGACCGTATATTTGCGCGGCCTTTTCCTTCAGTCCCTGCTGGGCATAGAGGTCCGCCAGAGTTTCAGTGGAGATGTCCTCTTTTCCCGGTTTGTCAACCTCATTGGACACAACCTCTTCATCTGGCACGGTTGATGTCTGTTCGACCTCCTCCCCGGATGGAATAATCGCCTCCATGATCTCCTCAACTTCGGACACCGCTTCCTCTACAGCCTGCTCGGAAATGAAGGTGCCCCGGGAATCCTCAGTGGATATGGTGGACAGACCACTGACAAAGGGAGGAACCCGCTCCTCAGCGCTCGATACAGCATCCTCCCGGGCGGCCTGGCTCCAACTCGGCGGTTCCTCAAGATCACCGATGTCGGTGGAGAGTTCAGTCAGGTCACCCGCGTTCACGGCCATCTCCTGTCCATCTTCCTCTTCCACCTGGATCCCCTCCAGCAGAGGAGGGAGTTGACCATCGTCTGATGGACCGACAACAGGTTTTTCAACGGCTGGTTCCGGTATGTCCGGCCCTTCCTGAGGTCCTTCAGAAGCCTTTTCAGACATAAAATCGATGCCACCGGTGTGGGAGATCTTTCCATGAATCTTCTGCAGGGCTTCCTCGATCTCCATGTCTCCGGGGCTGAGAACCTTTGCAGCCTCCAGTGCCTCGAGGGCGCGAGCATCCTCTCCCTGGGCCATGGATACCTTGGCAAGGATTTTCTGGGCCATGTAGTTATCGGGAGCCTCCTGCACCGCTTTTATTATAATCTCCGAGGCACGGACCAACTCCCCTTTCTCAAAGAGGGTCCTGCCGAGGACAACAAGACCGCCGCTGTATTCCGGATGATATCTCAACCCGGTTTCGGCGGTTTTGATGGCATCGTCAAGCCTGCCGGCTTTGCGATAGGCTTCGGCCAGAGGAGCGAATGCCCGGGATTTTGGATCATCAGCCAGCATCTCTTCATATCGCCGGATTTCCTGATCACTCATAACCTTCCTCCGCTTGGTAGCCCTGCAGTCCCCTTTCCGAACCACTGCAGCTTGAAACAAAGCACAGCCCGTCCTCCGGCGCCCGGGCAAGGATCACCGCGGTAACCGGAGAATCCCGGTTTCAAGATGCTATGGCAAACTGGTAATCAAGTCAATCACCAATGGCTGCCAGCAGGGCTTCTGTCAGTGTCCCGGGATCTTCAAGGGGAACCATCCCGGCCTGCCCTATGTTACTGATGAGGACCGCTGTTACTCTTCCACCGACGCTCTTTTTATCCCTTGTCAGATAACCGGCAAGATCAGTTGGAACGGTTACTTCGGGAACCCGGATTCTGCCGACCACAGCCATAGCCCGGGAGTACTGGTCACCAGGCAGCCCGCACCGGTCTACTGAAAGAGCCAGGGCGGCCTGCATTCCCAGCGCCACCGCCTCTCCGTGTCTCAAAATTCCGTAACCCAGGGATGCTTCCAGAGCATGAGCAAGAGTGTGTCCGAAGTTCAGGACTCTTCTCTGCCCTGATTCTCTCTCATCCTCACGGACAACCTCGGCCTTGGCCGAGCATGCGGCGGTGATCACACGCACCGGGTCGATCCCACCTGAAGGACCGAGATCTTCTTTCTCCTCCAGATACCGGAAGAGTTGGGGATCAAGGGTCAGTGCGATCTTCACTACTTCCGCAATTCCGGAATACCAGTCCCTTTCCTCCAGCGTCTTCAGGACCGCAGTGTCCGCGAAAACAGCCCTGGGCTGGTGGAAGGTCCCGACGAGATTTTTTCCCTCGGGTATATTGATCCCCGTTTTTCCACCGACACTGCTATCCACCATTGCCAGCAGGGATGTGGGAAGCTGGATCAACTCAATGCCACGCAGGTAAAGCGAAGAGGCAAGACCAGCAAGATCACCGACCACTCCACCGCCAAGAGCAACTATCAGAGAGCCTCTCTCCAGGCCTGATCTGGCCATTTCCCGGCAAAGATTTTCTATCTCGAGAAAGGATTTGCTCCGCTCCCCCTCCGGAACCTCGTGAACTGAGACCGTCATTCCTGAGCTTGCCAGGATTTCACGAACCCGGTTCCCGTATATCCGATAAACGCGTTCATCCGCCACGACAATAAGACGACCTCCAAACTCCCCTTCGATAAGGAAACAGGGTAGTTTTTCCCAGGCATCGGGCCCGATGTGGATATCGTAGGAGCGATCTTTCAGTGGAACATGTAACGTCTGGATCACAGAGTTTCCTCCAGAATCCTGTCGTATATCAGATCCGCAACCTGGCCCGGATCAAGGTCATCGGTGTCGATGATCCAATGGGCCTCCTCATAGAACTGTTTTCGGGCCGCCAGAATCTCCCGAACAGTCTCCACCATTGAATCACTTTCGGCCAGCATGGGGCGGCCGTCAGCTTCTCCGGCAAGACGTTCGGCGAGGGTGTCCGGGGTTGCTCTCAGGTAGATGACCAATCCTGACTCCATTACGAATTTCCTGGAGCCCGAATTCATGAGCGCCCCGCCGCCGAGGGACATGATCCCTGATCCGGTTCCCAGCTCCAACAGCAGATCCGATTCCATTGCGCGGAAGCTTTCTTCGCCAAGAGATTCGAATATCCCGCTGATGGACATTCCGGCACGGACGGCGATCTCATCGTCGAGATCAGTGAAAGGCCAACCTGTTTTCCCGGTCAGTATGCGGCCCACGGTTGTCTTCCCGGAGCCCATGAACCCTGTGAGAAAGACCCTTTTCAAAGGTTCCTTACATATGTGAGATAGCCCTGGAAGTTCCGCTGCATCTCCTCGATGGAATCCCCGCCGAATTTGACACACATATGATTTGCCAGAACGAAAGCCACAACAGCCTCCCCGATGACGCACGCCGCCGGGACTGCCGTCACATCCGATCTTTCCACGGACGCGGAAACTTCCCTTTTACTGATGAAGTGCACCGAAGGGAGGGGATCGGTCAGCGTCGGTATGGGCTTCATGGCCGCCTCGACCACAATGGTCTCACCGTTGGACACCCCTCCTTCAACACCTCCGGCCCTGTTGGTGTCGCGGAAAAACCCTTTGCTCCGCTCGAAATTGATGGCGTCATGAGCCTGTGAGCCGAGACGGTGGGCAGATTCAAATCCCAGGCCGATCTGCACACCTTTTATGGCCGGAACGCTCATGACCGCCATGGCCAGGTCCGCGTCCAGTCTTCTATCCCAGTGAACGTAGCTGCCCAGGCCAGCGGGAACATCAAAAGCACAGATCTGGAACGTCCCTCCAAGGGTTTCACCTTCCGATTGTGCTTTCTCAATTCTCTCGATGATCTCCTTCTCAACAGTCTTGTCCAGGCATCTGACAGGGGAATTTTCCACAGCGGGGCCCATCTGGGGCCTGGAAAGTTTTTCTCCAGAGACCTTTGATCCGCCGATGGAAAGAACGTGCCCTAGAACCTCTATGTTGAACCTGCCAAGAAGAATCCTGGCCATGGCGCCAACGGCAACGCGGACCGCCGTCTCCCGCGCGCTCGCCCGCTCGAGCACATTTCGAAGATCCTTATGTCCGTACTTGATACCACCGGCAAGGTCGGCATGACCGGGCCGGGGTCTGGTGACCGTCCTGGCGTCTCCGGTGACCCCCTGGACGGACATGACTTCTTTCCAGTTCTCCCAGTCCCTGTTGCGGATTCTCAGTGTGATGGGGCTTCCCAGGGTCCTGCCTCCCCGCACACCGGAGAGGATCTCGACCCGATCCTGCTCGATCTGCATCCTCTGGCCTCTGCCATACCCTTTTTGCCTTCTGGCCAGTTCATTGTTAACCACATCCTGATCGATGCTGACTCCGGCGGGAAACCCTTCCAGAATGGCTGTGAGGGACTCACCGTGAGACTCTCCTGCTGTCAGGAATCGAAGCATGTCCTGTCCTCCAAAAAAAAGCGCACCCGCCATGGCGGCGGATGCGCTCATTGCGACGGGGCGGCTTCCTAACCCTCAACGATGGACGCGTTGATGAAGATCAGCAGCTCCTCCCGGATACTTTCCTTCGAAGTGCTCTTGAAGAGGTTGCCCAGGATAGGGATCTTGGAGAAGTACGGAACGTTGCTCTTGCCGTCCTTCTTCTGCTCGGTGTAAACACCTCCGATAACGGCTGTCCCGTTGTTCTGGATGATGATCTTGGTCTCGAGCTTGTGAGTGTTGACGCCCGTGAAAGTGTTGTTTTCAAAGGTGGCCTGCTGCCCCTTGCTGTCCTTCTCGACCACCACTTCCATGAAGATGTCCTTGTTGCTCGTCACCTGCGGGACGATCTTGAGCTTCGTCCATATGTCAGGGAAGGAAACCTCGGTGGTGGTGGTGGTGCCGTCCTGGGTAACATTGGTTGAGGTCCTGTTCTCGGGGAAAGGATTGTTGACCTCGATGGAGGCCACCTCGTTCTGGATCACCATGAGGGTGGGACTGGATATGATCTTGCCCTTGCCCTGCTGCTCCATGGCGCTGAGGCGGAAGTCCAGGTTGGTGAAGTTCCCGATCTGTCCGAAGGACACGCCCAGCACCGACGTGGGGTTCGCAGCG
This sequence comes from Pseudomonadota bacterium, assembly GCA_003228585.1. Lineage (GTDB taxonomy): Bacteria > BMS3Abin14 > BMS3Abin14 > BMS3Abin14 > BMS3Abin14 > SZUA-204. The sequence continues at coordinate 5,526 of QIEJ01000018.1, read as the reverse complement.
GGCAGGTTTACCATGAAATCGCCTCCCCCGTAGGCGGCATCCGCTATACCGGCATTACCGAAAACCTGGGTACCGTTATCGGTCACCGCGTGGCCGCCCCATTTGATACCAAGGTTCCGTGAATAGTTTTCGTCGACGATGACGATCCTCGCCTCGATGCGGACCTGCGGTGTGGGGATATCCAGTTCCCCCACCAGACTCTCGATCCTGTTCACATTTTCCTCGACATCCTTGATGATCAGGGAATTTGTCCTCACATCGGTGTTGATAGAGCCTCTTGGTCCCAGGAACGCCGTCACCTGGCCGACGACCGCGTCTGCCTTGGAGTAACTCAATGAGACGATCCTCAGGATGAGATCCTCCGCCTGGACCATGGCTTCCTTGGCCCGGAGAGCGGCAGTGCGCTCGGCCTCCAGCTCCTGCATGGGAGCTATCCGTACGACGTTGCCTTCCTTCACCTGACCGAGCCCCTTCGTCTTGAGGATGACGTCCAGGGCCTGATCCCACGGGACATCGACCATCCTCATGCTGATCTTCCCGCTTACACCCGGCCCTGTGATGAGATTCAGGCCGCTGACCTCTGCGATAAGTCTCAGAACGTTGAGGATATCAGCGTTCTGGAAATCCAGGGTCATCAGCTCACCCGTGTACTGTGGTCCTTTCTTACGGATCACAATGCCCTCTTCCATCGCCTTGCCGGGAGCCTTTTCAGGGGCAGGAGCCGCGACGCTGGCCGGGATAACATCCGTGGAGCTGTCGCCAGCCGCAGTCTCCATAACCGGCACGGCAACTGCTGCCACGGCCACCGGGGGCTCCGTTGTCTCAGGAGCGGTGAGAACGAGGGTCAAGGTCCCTCCCCTCTGTTCCGTCTCAAAGCTGGTTCCCGGCTCAAATGTCAGGCTGATTCTCGCGCCTTTTTCACCCTTGGGGTTAAAGGAGCTCAAAGCCATGAGCGGACCTCCAACATCCCGTGTATCCTGGCTCCTGACCAGGTTGGCAGGAAGAACCGTCCCCTCCAGGTCTACAAGCAGATGCCGCGTGTCCGGCTGAGTTATTGTAAATTCGACAGAAGAATCGGCAATAATGAGAACCGCCCCTCCTCCATCCTCCGAGCGGTAGCGAATATCTGTTACAGATGGCCCTGGAGGAGCCGCAGGCTCCTCTGATTGCGGTTCGGGGGTCACAACGACCGCCGCCTCAACCACTGGCGCGGGTTCAACCTCAGGAGCCGTTTGAACAGATTCCGTGGCCGTCTGCTCCACAGCAGTCGACTCCACAGCCGGCGGCGCCAATTCCGCGACCTCAGCCATTACATCGGACCCCTCAAGGCCCAGCGTCACAACAAGACGGTCACCCCTGGTCTCCAGAGTGTAGGGAGGCACCGTGTCGGTCTCGAGGTCCATCACAAACCGGAGTTTGCCTTCCTGGGGATGTTCGCCGACCCTGATCCGGTTAACGCCTGACATCTCTACAGGTATGGAGCTCGGCTTGAATCCCTTCACAACATCCCAGACGTCCACGACAAGGCGCGGGGGAGCGGCCAGGCTAAGGGCATCGTACCTGCCCACGGCGCCGTCCGCCACGAGCTCGACACTGAAATGACCGTCCTCTTCGTAGAACATGACTCGATCGATAGACGATGCGGGATCAAGCGGTGGAGCCACGTACTCCGGAGCGGGCTCACCTGTTTCCTCCGGAATGCTGAGTTCAACCACCTCGACCGTTTCGGCGCCAGCCATGGGCGCTTCGTCGACATCGGGGGCAGCGGCCTGTTCATCGACACTCTCCTTTATGGCAGCGCCTGTCTGGGTCACAGCCACCGGCTTGATGAAATCGATGACGATCTCATTTTCAACCCGTGACGTTTCGTAGTCCCAGACCTCGATGAGGGCCACCTCCAGGCGCCCGATCCGACCTGCCTCCTCGTCAAACTGCTCCGGTTGGACAGAGGACACGTTTCCAAGACCGATGGCGATCACACTGTCGAGCTGCGTAACGTCTGTGTCGGCCAGGTCGATGATCAGCCGTGTGGGTTCGGAAAGTCTGAACACGGTATATGCCAGGGGCGCCGTTCCCTCGATGATCAATCGGACCCTGTCGGGAAGTTCCTCCCCTTTGATGGAGAGAACCCTGGCGACCGCCGCATCCTCAACAGACGCCTTCATCTGGCTATTGGGCCCGGCGCAGCCGGCGACCAGCACCAGGGCCATCAGGACCCACGGAAGCTTCTTGATTACGATCTTCATCACGAATTCTCCCCTTCTTTTTGTCGCAACTTGAGAACGGTTTCCTGTTTAATCCTGTTTCCCATGTAATCCTCGAACTGTTCCTCTACAACGACTCTGTCTGAAACGATTCTTTTTATTTTACCTCTGTTGCGCCCCATGAGCGTTCCCACGGTTACAATGTGGGCCTTGCCGTCGGGCGTAATGACGTGGGCCACAACCTTCTTGCCCAGGATGATGATACCCTCCAGCCTCATGTCCGAGATGGACACCCTCTGCAGGGGGGTCAGTTCCTCCTCGGGTGTATCGTTGCCGACCTTCTTCACCTGGACGAGGGAGGCAAAGGGATCCCTGTATCCGACAGGGTTGTAGCTGAACTGTTCAACCTCTTCAGGCTCCTCGACGACAGCGGCCGCCTGAACGGGTTTGGGGTTGATCGGAGCCAGAGCCTGTATGTTGGGCGGTGGCGATTTTTTGCAGGCCATCAGCCCGAACGCCGGCATGAGCACGACCAGGAGAAATGGTATGGAGGCTTTTGAGGCCAATCGAATCGGTCGCATGGATCAACCCCCCTTCTCTATGTAACGATAGGTGGTGGCCGTTGTGCTGACATCCAGCTGCAATGCTCCGCTGTCCTTGTCCTCCCTGGGATTCCCCATGGTGACATCACTGATGTTGATGATCCGGGGCAGCTTGCTCACCGCATCGAAAAACATGCCCACCTCATGGTACCCTCCTTTAACCTTTATCTGGATGGGTACCTCCGCGAAAAAAACCTTATTGACATCTGGTCTCGGCTTGACATAGACCACTTCCAGGCCATTGAGAGCTCCCAGATTGCTGATAGTTTCCAGCAGGTCAGGGATCTCCCGGCGGTTAGGAAGTTCCCTGACCACCGTTTTCAGACGGACGTTCAGCTTGTCGACTTCCTCTTTGAACCTGGGCAGGTTCCTGACAATGGCCTCGTTCTCATTGAGCTTGGCCTGCTTGGTGCTGTACTCAGCCTCCATCGTCTCCAGTATCCTCGCCTTTGAACGGTAGAAACCGTACCAGTAAGCGCCCACGATGATCCCGGCTACAACCAGCATCAGGATCAGCTTTCTTGCAGGTGACAGGTTGGCGATGGTTTCGGCATTGATAGCCATTTACTTTTCCTCCCGATATCAGGCCAGTTCTACGCTGGTTCAGTTCCGCCCGTAACTTTGAAGCGGATGGAAAAATCGTTGACCTTGATCGTTCTTTCCCCAAGTCTCAGGTTATTCTGGGTAGTGACTTCGAGTTCCACATCTCTGAAATAGTCGGACGCCTCCAGATTCCTCATGAAATTCGCAATATCCTCCGGAGAGAGGGACTTTCCGCGAAGCATCACCGTTCCGCTGCGTTCCTGAAGGAACTGCAGCCAGATCTGGGACGGCAGAGCTTTGTTGATCTCGTCCATGACGTGCACCTGTGCCTGTCTGTTCTCCTTTAGCTGGCCGATCACCCGGATCTTCTCCTCGAGGGTCTTCTTGTCGCTCTTGAACTTCTCGACCTGCTTTACGATCTTTGACAACCGGGCGATCTCCTGATCGACATGGACGATCTCCAGCCTTGTGTCCCTGATCTTCCTGTTCATGGATGAGTGCCAGTAGTAGATACCGATCAGGACCAGGATGATCACCAGGAAGGAGAAGAGCTGCTCCTGGCGGGCGCTCAAACGGCGCCGTTCCTCTCTTACCGGTAGCAGGTTTATTTTAATCATCTGTCATACACCTTTCTGATGGCCAGCCCCACACCCACTCCGAGCATGGGCCCCACCTCCTCAAGATATGACTGATCGAACTTCTTCCTGTTGTAGCTGATGCTTTCCAGCGGGTTCACCATCTCCACCTGGACGTTCAGCCTCTGTTCGATGGCCTGGACGATGTCCGGTACTTTCGCGCCGCCCCCACAAAGGGACACCCTGCTGATCTGGATGTCAGGTGTGGAAGAGTGGAAAAAATCCAGGGATCTCTGGATCTCCTGCCCAAGATTGTCGGAGATAACTCCGAGGATGGACTTGATGTCCTCGGGGCTTTTCTCACCCACCGTCTCGCCTCTTTTGAGCTGATCGGCCTCCTCGAAGCTGACCTGAAGCTGCTTCTGGATCGCCTCGGTAAACTGATTGCCCCCTACAGAGATATCCCGTGTAAAGATTGAGATACCGTCCCTGACAATATTAATGTTGGTCGTCGACGCTCCCACGTTTACCAGGGCGACAACCTCCTCGGGAGCGAGAACGTAGTTGGTCTCGTACATGTTCTCCAGAGCGAAGGCGTCGACATCGACAACAACCGGATTCAGGCCCGCGTCACGGACCACATTGGTCAGATCGCTGATGACGTCCTTTTTGACGACAACCAGAAGAACATCCATCTTGCCGCCCTCACCGCCTGTCCCGAGGATGACGAAATCCATGTTCACTTCGGATGAATCGAAGGGCACGTACTGCTCGGCCTCGAACTGGATATTTCTTTCCAGTTCCTCCTCGGTCATCTCCTGAACCTTGATCTTCTTGATGATGACGGAATGACCCGAAACCGAAAGGGCTACATCCTTGACCTTGAGCTTGATCTCCCTGGTCATCTCCCTGAGTGTGTCGGAGATGATTCCGGCGTCCATGATAGCCCCATCGACAATGACTTCCTGAGGAAGGGGACGCACTCCCATGTTGGCAAGGCGGTACCCCTTGCCGGTCTCCTTGAGCTGGACCACCTTGATAGAGCTGGAGCCTATATCAAGCCCGGCCAGAACCTTTGAACCTCTAATCAACGCCATACCGTCCCTCCACTAATCGAGGAAAACCTTGTCTCTCTCATCGAGACTCATACCCAGGGCAATGATGACCTTCCTTTTGGTGTCCATACGGCAGGGAAAGCCCTTCTCGATCCTGTCGATGGTCGGGATGGAAACCTCCGCCCTCCTCGCAAGCTCCGCCTTGGATACCATCATGGCTTCCCTGAGACTTCTAACATTATTACCCTTTCGCCGAACTGTCTTTGCCTGTTTCATGCCCGTCCTCGACCATAAAAATTATGCAAACTATAGCCAAATTTCACTAAATTTATGCAAACTATGAAAAATAAAATGGTGTTTGTCAAGTATTTTTTCAAAAAAATCCTTTTTTTTCCGTAAGTTACACTTAACACTTACACTAAAACCACAACATATTGTGCCCAAGTCCTTTTAAAGACACAAACAATTGTATAAATCCAAGAAATCCCCTGAATTCCCTCAGGGGATTTCTTGGATTTAGTGCTAAGCACTAAGTTCCAGGTTCTAA